>NZ_JAKSXU010000128.1:0-214931 GCF_022829325.1 Methylobacterium sp. J-092
CACAAACACCAGGCCACCCGGCTCTCGCCAGCTGCCCCATCGCTCGTCATGTCGGTGGACCAAGTCCAGAACCGCGTCGCCGCCGCCCCGTCTCGATGAACAGGGGTATACGGACCACCCAGCAGCCCGTCAACAGCCAAAACGGAACTTTCTTCGATTTCGACGACAGAACCACGACAGGCCACCCGGACGGCCCTCCAGCGATCCCGAGACGGGTGCGTTCGGCGTTTCGGGGTGAAGGGGATCCGCTCGACCGGAGGGAGGGGAAACGCGCTCGCGCGCGAGGCGCCTCAATCTCGACATGCTGCCCTTCGACATGCTGATGTCTTGGCGGCTGCGATGCCGCCCTCCTCCGACAAGGCGCTCTTGGTGAACCGCGACCGTCTCAAGATCGGCGAGGCCAGCGGCCCGCGGACCCTGCCGGGCTACGCCCACGGGATCCAGCCCGCCCTCGACCTGCTCGGATCGGATGCGACGCGCATCGATCGGCGCGAGGTGAACCTGCGCTGGCTCTGCGCCTCCGCCCTCACCGGCCTGACCGGGGCCGCGCTGATCGGCGCGGCGCTCCACGTATCGCTGCAGGGCGAGGCCTCCTTCGCCGCCATCCCCGAGCGGGTGAGCATCCCCGCCCGGCCGCAGCCGAGCGAGGGCGGCGCCAATCTCGCGCGCAAGGGCGACCGGCTCGTGCGCAACCTCATGATCGCCTCGGCCAAGCAGAGCTTCCGCTCCCCGGTGACGGTGCGGCTCGGCGATCGCGAGATCATCAAGGTCCGGCCCTTCGTCCGGATCACCACGGCGCTCTCGATGTCGACCGGGGTGTTCGCCGGCGACATCCCGAAATTCGATCCGATGAAGTTCGTGTCCGACGAGCCGCTCGAGCGCGCCGCCGATGCCGGCTCCGCCGACGCGCCGGGCGCCGAGGTCAGCGTGGTCAAGCGCGACCTCGTCGACGCGGCGGTCGAGGCCGGGGCGGCCGCGCTGTCGGACGACGACGTGACGGCGCAGGTCGAGGAGGAGCGCCGCAGCACCGCGGAGGCCGGCCGGCGCACCGCGATCCCGATCGCACCGCAGATCCTCCTGTCGCGCACGCTCCAGGGCGCGACGGCACCCGACTTCGACGCCGGGGCCAAGGACGGCGGCCCCAAGGCCGGCAATGCCGCCGACGGCAACCCGTTCAAGTCGATCGAGGTGCTGGTCGTCCCCGAGAACGTGACCAAGCTCGCCAAGGTCGAGCTGCGCCCCAACGAGACGCCGATCGTCGAGGAGCGCGACCTCGCCCTGAAGCGCGGCGACACGCTGGAGGCGGTGGTGCGCGCCACCGGCTTCGCCTCCGAGGACCAGATCCGCGGCATCGTCACGGCGCTCGGTGGCAAGGCCAAGACCGGCGCGCTGGCCGAGGGCCAGCAGTTCCGGCTCCAGATCGCGCCGGGCGCGAAGCCGGGCGATCCGCGGCAGGTGACCCGCGTGGTGCTCTACGGCGAGGGCGGGATCGAGGGGATCGCCGCGATCAACGACCGCGGGGCCTTCGTCTCGGTGGCCCCACCGCCGGAAGACACGCCCTCGCAGAAGCCCGCCGCGAGCGCCGAGAATTCGGAGGACGAGGACGAGGACGGCGGCTCGGGCCCGCGCCTCTACCAGAGCCTCTACGAGACCGCGGCCCGGCACGACCTGCCGCGGGCGACCGTCGAGGACATCGTGCGGGTGTTCAGCTACGATCTCGACTTCCAGCGGCGGATCTCGGCCGGCGACGGACTCGACGTGTTCTACACCTACGACGAGGATGCCGGCGCCAGCGCCGACCGGCCGGACCTGCTCTACGCCTCGCTCAACCTCGGCGGCGAGAGCCGCAAGGTCTACCGCTTCCAGTCGCCCGACGACGGCTCGATCGACTACCTCGACGACCAGGGCCGCTCGCTCAAGAAGTTCCTGATCCGCAAGCCGATCGCCGACGGGATCATGCGCTCGGGCTTCGGCTACCGCCGCCACCCGGTGCTCGGCTATGCCAAGCTCCACACCGGCGTCGACTGGTCGAACCCGATCGGCACGCCGATCGTGGCGGCCGGCAACGGCACCGTGATCCGGGCCGAGATGACCTCGGGCTACGGACGCCGGGTCGAGATCCAGCACATCAACGGCTACGTCACCACCTACAACCACATGTCGCGGTTCGGGCGTGGCGTCACCGAAGGTGCGCGGGTGCGGCAGGGCCAGGTGATCGGCTATGTCGGCTCCACCGGGCTCTCCACCGGCGCGCACCTGCACTACGAGGTGATCATCAACGGCCACTTCGTCGACCCGATGAAGATCCGCGTGCCGCGCGGGCGCGAGCTCGACGGGCGGATGCTCGCCGAGTTCAAGCGCCAGCGCGAGCAGATCGACGCGGTGATGCAGAAGTCGAAGAGCGCCACCGCGATGGCGCAGCGGGACGCGGCGGTGCGCTGAGGCGGCCTTCCCGCAGCGAGCCGGCGCTTCAGGCGAAGCCGAGCGCCGCGCGGATCGTCTCCGGTGTTTCGCCCCGCGCGCGACGGTCGGCGAGGCTTTCCGAGCCCTTCGACTTCGCGAGCTTGCCCCCGTCCGGGCCGAGGACCAGGGCGTGATGGTGGTAGCGCGGGGTCGGAAGGCCGAGGAGCGCCTGGAGCAGGACGTGCAGGTCTGTCGCCGCCTCGAGGTCGTGGCCGCGGACCACGTGGGTGACGCCCTGATGCGCGTCGTCGACCACGACGGCGAGGTGGTAGCTCGTCGGCACGTCGCGGCGGGCGATCACGGCATCGCCCCAGCGGGCGGGATCAACGACCCGGACCATCTCGTGAAACGCGCCCTCCCCTCCCCCCTGAAGCGGGGAGGGTGGCCCGCGAAGCGGGTCGGGAGAGGGGTGCGACGATGCCGGATCCGGCGCTCCCCTCTCCCGACCCTCGCCGACGCGAGGCCCACCCTCCCCCGCACCCAAGTCGGTCCTGCCCGACTTGGGCACGCAAGGTGCGGATCCCGGGCAAGCTCGAGATCCGTCGGGGGGAGGGAGAAGCGCCAGATTCGAATAAACATGAGGGCCCGGCGCCTGCCCGATCGCCTGGGGCATGTCGAGCCGCCAAGCGTGCGGCTCGCCGGCGGCGCGGCGGGCGGCGGCGGTCTCAGGATCGAGCGCCCGGCAGGTGCCGGGATAGAGCGGCGCGCCGTCCGGGTCGCGCCCGGCACTGCCGCCGGCGGCGGCACGGATGTCGCCGCGGGTGCAGAAGCAGGGATAGGCCAGGCCCCGCGCGATCAGCCCGTCGCGGGCGGCGCGATAGTCCGGCATGTGCTGCGACTGGCGGCGGACGGGTGAATCGAAGACGAGCCCGAGCCAGGCGAGGTCGGCGCCGATCGCGTCGATCAGCTCGGGTCGCGAGCGGGTCGGGTCGATGTCCTCGATCCGCAGCAGCAGGCGGCCGCCGGTGCGGGACGCGAGCGCGGCGTTGAGCAGCGCGGAATAGGCGTGGCCGAGATGCAGCCGGCCGTTCGGGCTCGGGGCGAAGCGGAAGACGGGCCGCGGATCGACCTCCGGCCTCAACCGCCGACGCGATGCAGGCACTGAAGCGGGCCGGGCGTGCAGGCGATGCCCGGCAGCGAGCAGGCCGGCCCGTCGGCGAGCCGCCGGCAGACGCGGCAGCCGTCGCCCCATTCGGCGCAGGTCGCGTCGTCGGCCGGCGAGGCCGGGCCGTGGGGGGCGCGGTTGGGCAGGAGCACGCCGAGCAGCACCGTCGCCGCCACGAGGGCGGCGATGCCCCAGGCAGCCAGGCCGCCGGGGTCGCGGGACGTCGGGTGCGGGTCGGCGGGCAGGTTGGCGGGCGTGTCGGAAGGCATGGCGACGGTGTTCGCGCGGGGGGACGCGTCCGTCAAGCCGCCCGCGCGACGCGCCGCTCGAGCAGGCCGGGCAGGAGCTTGAGGTCGAGGGGCTTGGCCAGGAACCCGTCGAAGCCGGCCCGGCGCGCGGCCTTCTCGTCCTCGCGGCCCGCATTGGCGGTCAGCGCGACCAGGTGGAGCCGGCCGCCCTTGCCGCGGGCTTCGGCGGCGCGGATGCGGCGCGCGGTCTCGTGGCCGTCGCAGTTCGGCATGCGGATGTCGATCAGGGCGAGGTCGAACGTGCCGCCCTCCGCGAGGCGGGCCAGAGCTTCGAGACCGTCGGCCGCATGCACCACCTCGGCGCCGAGGCGCTCCAGGGCCTTGGTCGCCAGGAGCGCGTTGATCGGGTTGTCCTCGGCCAGAAGCACGCGCAGGCCCGTGCCCGCGCGCACGGGCGCGGCGTTGGCCGCTTCGGGCGCGGGCTCGGCCGGCGGGGTGGGCGCGAGCAGGCGGTCGAACAGCGAGCGGGCGCGCACCGGCTTGATCAGGTAGGTATCGAACCCGGCCGCATTCGGCGCGCCGAATTCGCGCCGGTCGAACGGCGAGAGCAGGACGAGGCTGCAGCGCACGCCGCAGGCCTTGGCCTGGTCGGCGAGGCGCCGCACGGCGTCGTCGCCGAGCGCGCGGTCGGCGATCACCGCGTCGAAGCCGACGCCGGCGAGCGCATCGAGCCCGTCCTTGAGGTTCGGCATCACCACCGCGGACGCGCCGGTGCGCGCGAGGTTGCGCGCGAGGAACGGGGCCTGAAACGGCGAATCGGCGACGATCAGCACCTTGCGCGCGGCGAGCACCGGGCGCGGCACGGCGGCGGGCTGATGCTCGGCCGCCGGCAGCGGCAGCACGACGCGGAAGGTCGAGCCGCGCCCGAGCTTCGATTCCGCCTCGATCCGCCCGCCCATCCGCAGGACGAGGCGGCGGGTGATGGCGAGGCCGAGGCCGGTGCCCTCGTGGCTGCGGCTGGCGCTGCCGTCGCCCTGCTCGAACTCCTCGAACAGCGATCCGACCCGGTCGTCGGCGATGCCCGGCCCGGTATCGGCGACCGCGAGCACGATCGCGCCGTCGGCCTGCGCCACGCTGACGCCGACCCCGCCGCCCTGCGTGAACTTCACCGCGTTGCCGACGAGGTTGACCAGGATCTGCCGCACCCGGTCGCCGTCGCCGATCACCAGGCCCGGCACGCCGTCGGCGACGTCGAGGGCGATCTCGATGCCCTTGTCCTGGGCGCGCGGCGCCAGCAGCTCGACCACCGCCTCGGCGGTGGCGGAGACGTCGAACGGCTCGGCGGCGAGGTCGATGCGGCCGGCCTCGATGCGGGAGAAGTCGAGGATGCCGTCGATCAGCGCCAGCAGCGCCTGCCCGCTGGTTCGCACCGCCTGGACGTAGGTGCGCTGCTCGCCGTCGAGGCTCGTGTCGAGGACGAGGTCGGCCATGCCGAGGATGCCGTTGAGCGGCGTGCGGAACTCGTGGCTGACGGTGGCGAGGAAGCGCGATTTGGCGACGCTCGCCGATTCGGCGCGCGACAGCGCCACGTCGAGGGCGCGGGCCGATTCGACCCGGCCGGTGACGTCGCGGCCGGCCCGCAGCCACTGGATCGGCTCGGATCCGCGGGCGACGGGCACCTCGACGAAGGCGAACCAGCGCGGCACGCCGTCGGCCGGCATCACCCGCGCCTCGCTCCGGCGCACGCCGTCCGGGCCGGTCTCGGCGCCGGCGGTCTCGAGCACCTGGAGATCGAGGGTCGCGCCGATCATCGCGAGCGGCGTCCGGTCGAACAGCGCGGCGTAGCCTTCGTTGGCGAAGGTGATGCGGCCGGCCGCGTCGCGCTGGACGATCACGTCGGTCGTGGCCTCGACCAGGGCGCGGTAGCGGTCCTCGCTCTCGGAGACCTGCCAGATCCGGTCGTGGAGGTCTTCGGCGTCGTCCAGGGCGCCCGCCTGCCCGCGCCGCGCCCAGGCGAAGGCGAGGCTGGCGATGGCGACGAGGAGCGCGAGCGCGACGACGAGGTCCCTGGGGTCCATGCGGATCTCCCCCGGCGTGACGCGTCCGGGCGGAGCGACCATCGCAGCAGAGGCTGAACGATGGGTTTGCAAGGGCGCTTAACCGGAGGTTGCGCCAATGGACGCGAGCCCGCGTCAGCCCTCCGGGAAATCCGCCCCGAGGCTGGTCTCGCGCCAAGCCTCGATCTCGGCGAGCCGCGCCTTCAGCTTCGCGGTCACCGCATCGTAGCCCCAGGCGCCGAGGACGAGGTGGCGCGGCGGATCTTCGATCTCGGCGACATGGATCATCGCCTCCGCGGCGCGGGCCGGATCGCCGGCCTGGGTGCCGCTCTTCTCGGACGTCGCCGTGAGGCGGGCGCCGGCGGTCTCGGCGTAATCGGCGATCGCGCTCGGCGTCTGCTTCAGCGAGCGCCCGGCCCAGTCTGTGCGGAACGGGCCCGGCTCGATGCAGGTCACCTTGATGCCGAGCGGCGCGGTCTCGGCGGCGAGCGCGTCCGACCAGCCCTCGACCGCGTGCTTGCTCGACGAATAGTAGCCGGATGCGGGAAACCCGATGAAGCCAGCCACCGAGGTGATGTTGAGGATGCGGCCGCTGCGCCGCGCCCGCATCCCGGGCAGCACCGCGCGGGTCAGCGCGAACAGGCCGAACACGTTGGCGTCGAACTGCGCGCGGATCTCGGCCTCGACCCCCTCCTCCACCGAGGCCTGGTAGCCGTAGCCGGCATTGTTCACGAGCACGTCGACCTGGCCGAACGCCGCGTGGGCGGCTGCGACCGCGGCGTCGACCTGGCCCTGGTCGGTGACGTCGAGGGCGAGCGCGAGGGCGCGGTCGCCGGACGATTCGGCGAGGTCGGCGACGCGGCCGACGTCGCGGGCCGTCACCACCGCGCGCCAGCCGCGGGCGAGCACGGCGCGGGCGAGGTCGCGGCCGAAGCCGGTGGAGCAGCCGGTGATGAACCAGACGGGGGTGGTCATGGAAGCCATGCGGAGCGTCCCGTGCGCCCTGAGAACCGGGGCGATGCGTGAGGGGGTCGCGGGTCCGGCAGGGGCCGGGACACGCTGCGTCGTCACGCAGATAGGACGCGCCGACGCTCCGGCGACGGGGGAACCGTCGCCGGAGCGGAGGTCGGGCGGGCGCCTTGCGGCGCGGGATCACTGCACGGCGTAGCGGGCGTGGCCCTCGATGGCGCCGGCATGGTGCTGCACCGGCACCTGGGCCTGGCCGACGAAGTAGGCCTCGACCATCTCGCGCACGACCTCGGCGAGGTCCTCGGCGCGGGCGACGTCGAGCTGCATGTCGCTGCCGACCGAGCGGCCGAGGCTCGCGGCGCAATGGGTCTTGGCGACGAGCTTCTCGGCGTAGGTCTGGCCGATGCCGGAAACCGAGATCAGGTTGCGGCCGCCGAGCTCGGGGCCGTACTTGATCACGATCCGCTGCTCGGGCTGCGAGGTGCCGCTGAGGACCGCGCGCAGCGTGACGAAGTCTTCCCTGTCGATCGCGCAATCCAGGCCGGTGATGCTGCCGTGCACGTTGTCGCGCTCGTCGAGCACCTCCGACATCAGGGTCAGGACGCCGAGCACCGGCTGGAGCGCGCGCGCGCCCTCGGCGAGCAGACGGCTGCGGAAGCCGTTCTCGCGGGCCTCGGAGGCCTCGAGGCTGGCGTGGAAGCGGTTCTTGATCTCGGAAGGATTGGTCATGGCGTGTCCTCGGATTCGATTGTCGATCTTTGGCGACCGTGATTCGAGACCTAGGGTTTTTCTTGATATGCCACAATAGTGTGCAAAGTATTCCCGCCTGCCTGCACAATAGGCGGCTGGCGCGCGAACGTCCATGCCCGCTTTCGAGGCATGCGCACCCGGCCGCCTCGCGCACGCGAGGACGGGCCGCCAAACCGCCTCCGCTTCACGGGCCGCCGCCGATGGTGTAGGCGCGGCACCAATCCCTCGGGCGATCCCGTCCGCCAACCCTCGATCGCTCCTCGATCCCTTCGCGATCTCCTTCTTCGACACCAGGAACGGACAGGCACCATGGCCGCCCGCATCGACGCCACCTTCGCCCGCTGCCGCGCGGAAGGCCGCGCCGCCCTCGTGACCTACGTGATGGCGGGCGATCCCGATCCCGAGACCTCGCTGAAGGTGCTGGAGGCGCTGCCGGCGTCGGGCGCCGACATCGTCGAGTTCGGCCTTCCCTTCACCGACCCGATGGCCGACGGCCCGGCGATCCAGGCCGCGGGCCTGCGGGCGCTCAAGGCCGGCCAGGGCGTGGCGAAGACGCTCGACCTCGTGCGCCGGTTCCGCGCCGGCAACGCCGAGACGCCGGTGATCCTGATGGGATACTTCAACCCGATCCACACCTACGGCGTCGCGCGCTTCCTCGACGACGCGTCGGCGGCCGGCATCGACGGGCTGATCGTGGTCGACCTGCCGCCGGAGGAGGACGACGAGCTCTGCCTGCCGGCTTTGGCCAAGGGCCTCGCCTTCATCCGGCTGGCGACGCCGACCACCGACGAGCGCCGCCTGCCGGCCGTGCTCGCGAACACCGCGGGCTTCGTCTACTACGTGTCGATCAACGGCATCACCGGGACGGCGACGCCGGATTTCGCCGCGGTCGGCACCGCGGTCGGGCGCATCCGCCGCCACACGGCCTTGCCGGTGGTGGTCGGCTTCGGCGTGAGGACCGGGGCGCATGCCGCGGCCATCGCCAAGGGCGCCGACGGCGTCGTCGTCGGCTCGGCGCTCGTCGACGCGCTGCATCGGACGCTCGACGGCGCGGGCCAGGCCACCGGCAGCAGCGTCGAGGCGGTCTCGACGCTGGTGCGCGAGCTCGCCGCCGGGGTGCGCTCGGCCTCGGCCCGCGCGGCCTGACGCCGACGGCACTGGCCGACCGGGGCACCGGCCCCGATATGCAAGCCTGAGCTACGCGGGGCCGATCGACGATGTCGGCCCGATCGAACCGGACGGGCGCTTCATGATGGTCGAACCGATGAACTGGATCTCGGAGGTCGTGCGCCCCAAGATCAAGACCCTGTTCAAGCGCGAGACGCCCGAGAACCTCTGGGTGAAATGCCCGGATACCGGGCAGATGGTGTTCCACAAGGAAGTCGAGGGGAACCACTGGGTCATCCCCGGCTCCGAGCACCATCTCAAGATGAGCGCGAGCGCGCGGCTCAAGATGATGTTCGACGAGGGCACCTGGATCGACGTGCCGCTGCCGGAGGTCGCCGTCGACCCGCTCAAGTTCCGCGACGAGAAGCGCTACGCCGACCGCCTCAAGGAGGCGCGCACCAAGACCGGGATGCAGGATGCGTTCAAGGTCGGGTTCGGCCGGGTCGGCGGCCAGCCGATGACGCTGGCGGTCCAGGACTTCGCGTTCATGGGCGGCTCGCTCGGGATGGCGGCGGGCGAGGCCTTCATCCGCGGCGCGGAGACGGCGCTGGAGAAGCGCACGCCCTACGTGATGTTCGCGGCCTCGGGCGGCGCGCGGATGCAGGAGGGCATCCTCTCGCTGATGCAGATGCCGCGGACCACCGTGGCGATCCGGCGCCTGCGCGCGTCAAGGCTTCCCTACGTCGTCGTGCTGACCAACCCGACGACCGGCGGCGTCACCGCCTCCTACGCGATGCTCGGCGACGTGCACCTGGCCGAGCCCGGCGCCCTGATCTGCTTCGCCGGCCCGCGCGTCATCGAGCAGACGATCCGGGAGAAGCTGCCCGACGGCTTCCAGCGCGCCGAGTACCTGCTCGAGCACGGCATGCTCGATCAGGTCGTCCACCGCCACGCGCTGAAGGACACCATCGTGCGGATCTGCGGCCTGCTGATGAACGTGAGCCCGCCCGCCGCGCCGGCGCCGGCCGCATCCGCACCGATCCTCGAACCCGCCTGACGCGCCGCACGCCCATGGATTCCTCCGATGCGCTGATGGCGCGATTCCTGGCCCTGCACCCGCGCACGATCGACCTGTCGCTCGGCCGGATCCAGAGCCTGCTCGCGCGCCTGAACCACCCCGAGCGCCGGCTGCCGCCCGTGATCCACGTCGGCGGCACCAACGGCAAGGGCTCGACCATCGCGTTCATGCGGGCGATCCTGGAGGCCGGGGGCCTGGCCGCGCACGTCTACACCTCGCCCCACCTCGTGCGCTTCCACGAGCGCATCCGGCTCGGCGGCATCGGCGGCGGCCACTACGTCCCAGAGGACCGGCTCGCCGAGGCCTTCGCGCGCTGCGAGGCCGCCAACGCGGGCGACCCGATCACGGTGTTCGAGATCACCACCGCGGCGGCGCTGCTGCTGTTCTCCGAGGCGCCGGCCGACGTCTTGCTGCTCGAGGTGGGCTTGGGCGGCCGCGTGGACGCGACCAACGTGATCGACACGGTCGCGGCGGCGGTCGTCACGCCGATCGGGCGCGACCACGCCGAGTATCTCGGCGACACCGTCGAGCTGGTGGCGATCGAGAAGGCCGGCATCTTCAAGCGCGGCTGCCCGGCGGTGATCGCGGCCCAGGACTACGCCGAGGCGGACGCGGTGCTGTGCCGCCGCGCCGCGGCGGTCGGCGCCACGCCGGTCTGGGTCGGCAACCAGGATTTCTCGGTCCACGAGGACAGCGGCCGCCTCGTCTACCAGGACGAGACGGACCTGTTCGATCTGCCGCGCCCCAAGCTCGTCGGCCGCCACCAGTTCACCAATGCCGGCACCGCCATCGCAGCTTTGCGGGCGGCGGGCTTCGGCGACATCGGCGTCGGCGCGGTGGAAGCCGGCCTGCGCAACGTCGACTGGCCGGGCCGGATGCAGCGCCTCGCCCGCGGACGGCTGGCGGCCCTGGTGCCGCCCGGCTCCGAGCTCTGGCTCGACGGCGGCCACAACATCGACGGCGGACGCATCCTCGCGACGGCGCTGGCCGACCTCGGCGAGCGCAGCGACGTGCCGCTGGTCCTGATCGTCGGCCTGCTCGGCACCAAGGACGCGGAGGGCTTCCTGCGCCACTTCGTCGGGCTGGCGCGCGCGCTGATCGCGGTGCCGATCGCCGGATCGATGGCGGCGCGGCCCGCCGAGGAGGTCGAGGAGATCGCGACCCAGGTCGGCCTCAGCGCCCGCATCGCGCCGAGCATCGAGGCGGCGCTGACCATGGTCGCCGACATCGCCTTCGAGCAGCCGCCGCGGATCCTGATCTGCGGCTCGCTCTACCTCGTCGGCGCCGTCCTGACCGCCAACGGCACGCCGCCAACCTGACCTTGCGTTGATCTGCGGTAAACCTCAGACTTATTTTGCTGCACAGCACACGCGATCGGCGCAACAATGCAGACACCAGGCAGCTGTGGCCCGGATGTTACATCTTGGCCGTGGGAAATCACTTATCCTCAGCATCGATCGGGCAACACGCTGGGGATCAAAAAAACATGAAAACGCTTCTGACGTCATTGGCCGCCTTCACGGCGCTCACCGCCGCCGCTTCGGCCGCCGACCTGCCGCGCCGCGCGCCTCCGCCGGTGTTCACGCCGGTGCCGGTCTTCACCTGGACCGGTTTCTACTTCGGTATCAACGCCGGCTACGGCTTCGACGCGAACGACCGCTCCGGCGCGACCGTCGTGAACGTGGCTCCGGTCACCGCCGTCGCGGCCGCCGTCCCGACCCAGATCGCCTTCGGCGGCTCGAACTCCACCGACGGGTTCACCGGCGGTGGCCAGGTCGGCTACAACTACCAGTTCACCCCGGGCTCCGGCGTCGTGATCGGTATCGAGGCGGACGCCCAGTACGTCGACTTCGGTCGCAACCGGAACCGCTACGTCGTCACCCCCGGGTTCGCCCTCGCGCCCGGCGTCCAGGCGTTCAGCCCGAACGGCATCTCCAGCCTCGACTTCTTCGGCACCGTGCGCGGCCGCATCGGTTACGCGGTCGACAAGGCCCTGTTCTACGGCACCGGCGGCTTCGCCTACGGCGCCGGCGGTGGCCGCGAGTTCGGCCTGCCGAACAGCAGCCGTGACGATTTCCGGACCGGCTGGACCGCCGGCGGCGGCGTCGAGTACGCCCTCCCGACCGACTCGTTCCTGAACTTCTTCCGCTCGTCGGCCGTGACGGTGAAGGTCGAAGCCCTCTATGTGAACCTCGATCAGAACAACCGTCTGAACGGCGCTTACGCCACCAACGCCGCCGGCGCCGTGTTCTTCGCTCCGGGCTACGTCGCCCGCCGCAACGACACCGAGT
This sequence comes from Methylobacterium sp. J-092, assembly GCF_022829325.1. Lineage (NCBI taxonomy): Bacteria > Pseudomonadati > Pseudomonadota > Alphaproteobacteria > Hyphomicrobiales > Methylobacteriaceae > Methylobacterium > Methylobacterium sp. J-092. Next base: position 12,069 of record NZ_JAKSXU010000128.1, read on the forward strand.
TCGCCGTCGTCCGCGCAGGCCTGAACTACAAGTTCGGCTCCTACTAGGATCCGACCTCCGACCCACGGGCCGCTCAGAGCCCGGGGTCGGCTCCGATCATTCGAATTGGGTTTCGAAACGCGAGAAAGCCCGGCCCGACGGCCGGGCTTTCTTTTTGCGCGCACCGTCCGACGCGCCGAAAAAACCGACGCGCACGAAAAAGCCCGCCTCCGTGAGGAGGCGGGCTCGTCCTGATCGGTCGCCGCGTCAGGCGCTGGCGGTCTGCGCGCTGATCCAGCGGGACAGGTCGCCCTTCGGCGCCGCGCCGACCTTCTGGTCGACCCGCTCGCCGTTCTTGAACAGCAGCAGAGTCGGGATCGAGCGGATGCCGTACTGCGAGGCGATGCCGGGATTCTCGTCCACGTTCACCTTCGCGATCTTCACGCGGCCCTGCATGTCGGACGCGATCTCCTCGAGCGCCGGACCGATCTGCCGGCAGGGACCGCACCACTCCGCCCAGAAATCCACGACCACGGGCTCGACGGACTTGAGGACGTCCTGCTCGAAGCTCGCGTCGGTCACTTTCACCGTCGCCATCGGAAAATACCCTTCTCAAGGACCGCGCGAGCGCCTGCAGCAGGCCGCCCGCCGATCGGTGAAGGAAGAATTGGCGACCCGCCGTGCTGCGGTCAAGGCGGTCGACCGGACCGCATGCCGGCTGCCCACCCGGTTCATGGCGATTCGGTCCGCAGCGCAGCGGACGTGACGGCTCCGACCGTCCCGCGCTCGCTTTGGCGGCGCCCCCGCCCCATGTGACCGAGGACGCCAGACCGATGCCGCGGGTGCGGCCGCCCCGATCCAGGAGGATTCTTGACGGTGACAGGATTTTTGCAGGTGCCGCGCTTCCGATCCCTCGCGCTCGCCACCGTGGCGGCGGTCGCGCTGGCACCGGGTGCCTTCGCCGAGGACAGCGCCGCCCAGCGGCCGTCCCGCATCGAGGGCGACGCCTTCAGCGCGCCCGCGGCGAAGAGCGCCGGCGACACCCCCGCCGAGACCGCCCCGCCGAACACCGGCTACAAGCCGCTCCTGCCGAACCAGACCCGCGCCCCGAAGCCGGCGGACGCCACGAAGGTCGAGGTCGCGACGGTCGCGAAGGGGCTCGCGAGCCCGTGGGCAATGGAGTTCCTGCCGGACGGCCGGATGATCGTCACCGAGAAGGCCGGAAAAATCCGGATCGTGTCCAAGGACGGCACCGTCGGCCCGGCGATCGCCGGCGTGCCGAAGGTCGACGCGCGCGGCCAGGGCGGCCTGCTCGACATCGCCCTGAGCCCCGGCTTCGCCACCGACGGGCTGGTGTTCTTCAGCTACAGCGAGCCGCGCGACAAGGGCAACGGCACCACCGTGGCGAAGGCCAAGCTCGTCCAGGACGGCAAGGGCGGAGCGAAGCTCGACGACGTGAAGGTCGTCTTCCGGCAGATGCCGACTTACGACGGCGACAAGCATTTCGGCTCGCGCCTGGTCTTCGCCGCCGACGGCAAGCTGTTCGTCACCGTGGGCGAGCGCTCCGACAAGGCGACGCGCGTCCAGGCCCAGGACCTCGCCAGCGGCCTCGGCAAGGTGTTCCGCATCGACGCCGACGGCCAAGCCCCCAAGGACAACCCGTTCTACGGCAGCGACAAGGCCAAGCCCGAGATCTGGTCCTACGGCCACCGCAACGTCCAGGCGGCGGCGCTCGACGGCCAGGGCCGGCTCTGGACCGTGGAGCACGGGCCCCGCGGCGGCGACGAGCTCAACCGTCCGCGGCCCGGCCTCAACTACGGCTGGCCGGTCGCGACCTACGGCATCGAGTATTCCGGCGAGCCCCTCGGCGAGGGCGTGACCCAGGCCGCCGGCACGGTGCAGCCGGTCTATTACTGGGATCCGGTGATCGGGCCGTCGGGCATGGCGCTCTACACCGGCACGCTGTTTCCCGCCTGGACGGACGACTTCCTCGTCGGGGGCCTCGTCAGCGAGGGGATCGTGGTGCTGAAGCGCGACGGCGACAAGGTCGTCACCGAGGAGCGCGTTCCCCTCGACGCCCGCATCCGCGACGTGCGCGTCGGCCCCGACGGCGCGGTCTACGCCGTCACCGACGGCCCGGACGGACGGATCCTGAAGCTGACGCCGAAGGCCAACGCGGGCTGAGCGGCCGAACGTGTTGCAGGCCGGCTGACCGAACGGCCCGATGGGGCATCGGATAGGGCTCAGGTTTCCCCTCTCCCCGCACGCGGGGAGAGGCCCGGCTGCACCCCGTCGTGCAGCCGGGAAGCGGAGGCGAAGCCGCAGCGGCGGTGAGGGGGGCGCGTCCGCACGAGCCTCACGTGTCGGAAGCCCCCTCACCGTCGGCTTCCGCCTCGCCGCGACGACGACGAGGTCGTCGCGGCCCTCTCCCCGCAAGCGGGGAGAGGGAATGCGTACCGGTCGCTCGCGTTGAACGATGAGCAGCGACAGATCTGCGCGGCAACGGACGACGGTCCGGCGCACGATCCCCTCACCCCTCTCGCCGCCGCTCCACGTTCACGTAGATCGCGGCGCCCAGCGTCATCGCGGTGAGGGTGAACCAGGTCAGCGCGTAGACGAGGTGGTTGTTGTGAAAGGCGACCACCGTCAGCCCGCCGACGGGCAAGCGATCATCCGCCGACGCATCCGCATCGATGAAGTAGGGCGCGACGCCGAAGAGCCCCCGGGCCGAAGCGATCGCGGCGACATCGCGGGAATACCAACGATCCTCGGCGGTCGCGTTGCTGCGCAGGAACGCGCCGCCGGGTTCGGTGAGGCGCAACAGGCCGGTGACGTCGATCTCGCCCTCGGGACGGCGCCAGCCGGCAGGATCGCGGCGATCGGAGGGGACGAAGCCGCGGTTCACCAGCACCGTGAAGCCGTCGGCGACCAGCGGCGTCAGCACCCAGAACCCGCCGCCGAGCACCGTCACCGCCTGGACCAGCGTGGTGGACTCGTGGCGGAAGCGGCCCGCCACCCGGACGTGGCGGTAGGCGTCGGCGGCCTCGGTCACGCTCGGCCACGCCGCCGGCCCGGGCACCGGGACCGGGGACGCGCCGATTCGGGCCTCGACCCGCGCGATCAGGTCGAGCTTCCATGCCCGGCGCTCGACCTGCCAGATCCCGAGGGCGACGAGCCCCGCGACCGCCAACGCGCTCGCGAGGTTGAAGGCCGCCAGGCCGAGGCGGGACGTCCTCAGGGCTTGTGGTGCATCAGGTCGTGCGGCGACGTCGGCATCATGTTGGTGTTCAGGTGATACATCACCCAGATCGAGCCGGTCAGCGTGATCACGACGAGGGTCAGCGTGAAGATCAGGGCCAGGATCGTCCATCCGCCCTCGGACTTCGTGTTCATGTGCAGGAAGTAGATCATGTGGACCACGATCTGCACTACCGCGAAGGCCATGATGATCAGGCTGGTGTGCACGGCGTTGCCGAGCACGTCGCTCATCACCAGCCAGAACGGGATCGCGGTGAGGATCACCGAGAGCACGAAGCCGGTCATGTAGCTCCTGAACGAGCCGTGCGCCCCGGCCGGGTGGCCGTGCGCGTCGTGGCCGTACGCGTCGTGGCCGTGACCGTGCGGTTCGGCGTGGTGCCCCGCCCCCGTCGCCGAGCTCATTGCAGCACTCCCATCAGGTACACGAAGGTGAAGACGCCGATCCAGACGACGTCGAGGAAGTGCCAGAACATCGACAGGCACATCAGCCGGCGCTTGTTCTCGACGATCAGCCCCTTCTGGGCGGTCTGCACCATCAGCACGATCAGCCAGACGATGCCGAGCGAGACGTGCAGGCCGTGGGTGCCGACCAGGGCGAAGAACGAGGACAGGAAGGCCGAGCGCTGCGGCGTCGCGCCCTCGTGGATCAGGTGGGCGAACTCGTAGAGCTCGATGCCGATGAAGCACGCGCCGAACAGGCCGGTGATCGCGAGCCAGACCTGCATCGTCCGGACGTTGTCCTTCTCCATCTCTAGCATGGCGAAGCCGTAGGTGATGGAGGAGAGGAGCAGCATCGAGGTGTTGAGCGCCACGAGCGGCAGCTCGAACAGGTCGCGCGGCGAGGGCCCGGCCGCATAGTTGCGACCGAGAACCCCGTAGGTGGCGAACAGCACCGCGAAGATGAGGCAATCGCTCATCAGGTACATCCAGAAGCCGAGCATGGTGCTCGACTCGTGGGCGTGGTCCTCGTCGAGGTAGAAGGCCGGAGCCTCGGTGCCCGGCGGGGCCGTGTCGGTGTGCATCATCGGCTCAGGCCCGTCCCGCCATCACGCTCGTCCGCTGCCCCTCGGCCCGCACCACGTCGGCGGCGGGGATGTAGAACTCGCGATTGTAGTTGAAGGTGTGGATCACGGTGACGAGGAACATCGTCACGAAGGTCGCGGCCGCGAGCCACCAGATGTACCAGATCATCGCGAACGAGAAGCCGATCGAGACCACGCCGAGGATCACGCCGGTGGCGGTGTTCTTCGGCATGTGGATCGGCTTGTAGCCCTTGAGCGGGCGCTCGTAGCCGCGCTTCTTCATGTCGGACCACGCGTCGAGATCGTGGATGACCGGGGTGAAGGCGAAGTTGTAGTCCGGCGGCGGCGAGGCGGTCGACCACTCGAGGGTGCGGCCGTTCCAGGGATCGCCCGTGAGGTCGCGCAGCGCCTCGCGGTTGCGGATCGAGACCACGAACTGGACGATCATCGACAGGATGCCGAGAAGGATCAGCACCGCGCCGAAGGCGGCGATCACGAACCAGATCTGCAGCGACGGATCGTCGAAGTGGTTGGCGCGGCGCGTCACTCCCATCAGGCCGAGGACGTAGAGCGGCATGAAGGCGAAGTAGAACCCCACCGTCCAGAACCAGAACGACATCTTCCCCCAGAACGGGTCCAGCTTGAACCCGAAGGCCTTCGGGAACCAGTAGGTCACACCGGCGAAGCTCCCGAACAGCACGCCGCCGATGATGACGTTGTGGAAGTGCGCGATCAGGAACAGCGAGTTGTGCAGCACGAAGTCGGCCGGGGGCACGGCGAGCAGCACGCCGGTCATGCCGCCGATGGTGAAGGTAACCATGAAGCTCACGGTCCACATCATCGGCAGCTCGAACCGGATCCGGCCGCGATACATCGTGAACAGCCAGTTGAAGATCTTCGCGCCCGTCGGGATCGAGATGATCATCGTCGTGATGCCGAAGAACGAGTTCACGTCGGCGCCGGAGCCCATCGTGAAGAAGTGGTGCAGCCAGACGAGGTACGAGAGGATGGTGATGACCACGGTCGCGTAGACCATCGAGGCGTAGCCGAACAGGCGCTTGCCGGAGAAGGTCGAGGTCACCTCCGAGAAGATGCCGAACGCCGGCAGGATGAGGATGTAGACCTCCGGGTGGCCCCAGATCCAGATGAGGTTGAAGTACATCATCGGGTTGCCGCCGAGGTCGTTCGTGAAGAAGTGCGTGCCGACGTAGCGGTCCATCGACAGCAGGGCGAGGACGGCGGTGAGGATCGGGAAGGCCGCCGTGATCAGCACGTTGGTGCAGAGCGAGGTCCAGACGAAGATCGGCAGCTTCATCATGGTCATGCCCGGCGCGCGCATCTTCACGATGGTCGCGATCAGGTTGATGCCCGAGAGCAGCGTGCCGATGCCGGCGATCTGCAGCGCCCAGATGTAGTAGTCGACGCCGACGCCCGGGCTCATGTCCGCCCCCGAGAGCGGCGGATAGGCGAGCCAGCCGGTGCGGGCGAACTCGCCGACGAACAGCGAAGCCATGATCGTCATGGCGCCCGAGACCGTCATCCAGAAGCTGAAGTTGTTGAGGAACGGGAAGGCCACGTCGCGGGCGCCGATCTGCAGCGGCACGACGTAGTTCATCAGGCCGGTGACGAACGGCATCGCCACGAAGAAGATCATGATCACGCCGTGCGCCGTGAAGATCTGGTCGTAGTGGTGCGGCGGCAGGTAGCCCTCGTTGGCGCCGAACGCGACCGCCTGCTGGGCGCGCATCATCAGCGCGTCGGCGAAGCCGCGCAGCAGCATGACGAAGGCCAGCACGATGTACATCACGCCGATCTTCTTGTGGTCGACCGAGGTCAGCCAGTCCCGCCAGAGCGGGCCCCAGAAGCGGTAGTAGGTGATCGCGCCGAGCACGACGAGGCCACCCAGCGCCACCATGGCGAAGGTCACCTGAAGGATCGGCTCGTGGTAGGGGATGTCTTCCAGCGAGAGCCGTCCGAAGACGAGCTTCTGGAGATCCGGATTGGAGAACATGGGTTCGATCCGTTGAGGGTGGTTCGGCGGCGGGGCGCCGGTCCTACTTGTTGTTGAGCTGCGACGGGGCGACCGAGTCCCGCTCCGGCGCCGGCATCTGGTTCTCGGGTTTCGTTCCGTTTTCGTGGACGTGCGGGTTGTTGCCGTCGGGCTTCATGCCCTGCGGCTGCTCCTGGCCGTGCGGGGTGCGGCCGGACGCGGGTGCTGTGGCACCCGGCGCCTCGTCGCCCTGCTCGATGTGGCGGTTGTCGTAGCGGAGGCGCTCGCGGTTCTCGGTGGAGTCCTTGCCGGCGCCGCCCTTGGCGTCGATGGTCATCATCTCGCTCATGCACATCTTGCCCGGCACGGCGCACATGTTGACGATGGTGTCGAACAGCCCGTCGGCGACGGACTTGTAGTACTTCACCGGCTCGGCCTCGCTCGGCTTCTCGAGCTTGAGATAGTCCTCGCGGGTGAGGTCGGAGCCCTGCGCCTTCGCCTTGGCGACCCAGGCGTCGAACCCAGCATCGTCGAGGCCGTGGAACTTGAACGTCATCCGCGAGAAGCCGGTGCCGCTGTAGTGCGAGGACAAGCCGGCATACTCGCCCGGCTTGTTGATCACCGCGTGGAGCTGCGTCTGCATGCCGGGCATCGCGTAGATCATCCCGGCCAGCGCGGGGACGTAGAAGGCGTTCATCACCGAGGCGGCGGTGATCTTGAAGTCGATCGGCCGGTCGACGGGGGCGGCGAGCTCGTTGACGGTGGCGATCCCGTATTCCGGGTAGAAGAACAGCCACTTCCAATCGAGGGCGACGACCTCGACGGCGAGCGGCTTCACGCCGGCCGCCACGGGGCGGGCGGAGTCGATCCGCCGGAGCGCCCGGAACGGGTCGAGGGTGTGGGTGCTGATCCAGGTGAGCGCGCCGAGCGCGATGATGATCAGCAGCGGCGCCGTCCAAATCACCACCTCGAGCTGGGTCGAGTGGTGCCAGTCCGGATCGTAGGGGGCCGACTCGTTGGTCGCCCGGTAGCGCCAGGCGAAGATCAGCGTCAGCGCGATCACCGGGAGCACGATCAGCAGCATCAACCCGACCGAGGCGAGGACGAGGTTCCGCTGCTGCAGGGCGACGTCGCCCGAGGGCTGCATCACCACGAGGTTGCAGCCGGCGAGCAGCCCGGAGAGCGACACGGCGCAGAGGCCCCGCAGGAGCCGGGCGGCCGTGCGGGCCGGGGGACGGGAAGGTGAGGCGGAGCGTGCCACGGCGATCAACTCGGTTTGCCTGGCCGGCGGGCCCTGGGGCCGTTCGGCGCGAACATGTATCGGAACGGGTGAGGGACGACGCGGGCCTCCCGACTACATCTGACGCATCTCGGAACGGTCGAGGGTGAGGGCAAGGAGCGATGCCGCCGCACCCGAGAGCAGGTAGAGGCCGACCATCCACAGCCCGTAGCGGGACGAGAGCCAGAGGACGACCAGCGGGGCGAAGCCTGCGCCGAACAGCCACGCCAGATCCGAGGTCAGCGCCGCGCCGGTGTAGCGGTAGCGCGCGCCGAGCCGCGCCGTCACCGCGCCGGCGGTCTGGCCGTAGGCGAGGCCCATCAGCATGAAGCCGATGGTGACGTACATGGTCTGGCCGATCGCGCTGTCGCCGAACACCAGGGGCGCGATGATGCTGCCGAGGGCGAAGACGGCGATCAGGCCGGAGCTGAGCAGCAGCGCGTTGCGGCGGCCGATCTGGTCGGCGATCAGCCCGGAGGCCGCGACCGCGCCGGCGCAGACGATGGCGCCCGAGCACTGCACGATCAGGAACTCGCCGGGCGAGCGATCGGTGAACAGGGTCAGCCAGCTGATCGGGAAGATCGTCACGAGGTGGAACAGCGCGAAGGCGGCCAGCGGCACGAAGGCGCCGATCCACACGTCCACCGCATGGTGGCGCACCACCTCGATCACCGGCACCGGCTCGAGCCGGCCCTTCTCCATCAGGCGGACGAACTCGTCGGTCGCCACCAGCCGCAGGCGGGCGAACAGCGCCACGACGTTGATGGTGAAGGCGCAGTAGAACGGGAAGCGCCAGCCCCAATCGAGGAAGTCGGCCGAATCGAGGTTGACGAGGAAGAACGAGAACAGGGCGCTGGCGACGATGAAGCCCAGGGGCGCGCCGAGCTGGGGGATCATCGCGAACCAGCCGCGGCGCTCGCGCGGGGCGTTCAGCGCCAGGAGCGAGGCGAGCCCGTCCCAGGCGCCGCCGAGCGCGAGGCCCTGGAGGATGCGCAGGCCGGCCAGCAGCCAGATCGAGGCGTGGCCGATGCTGGCGTAGCTCGGCAGGAAGCTCACCGCCGCGGTGGCGCCGCCGAGCATGAACAGCGCGATCGTCAGCTTGACGCCGCGGCCGTGCCGCCGGTCGACGGCCATGAAGATCACCGAGCCGATCGGCCGGGCGATGAAGGCGAGGGAGAACACCGCGAAGGAGTACAGCGTGGCCGTGAGCGCATCCGGCTCGAACGAGAAGAACACCTTCGGGAACACCAGCACCGAGGCGATGCCGTAGACGAAGAAGTCGAAATATTCCGAGGCCCGGCCGATCACCACGCCGGCCGCGATCTCTCCCGGCGCGACCTTATGGTCGGTCGAGACGAGGTGCGCGTCGCGCTCGAGGGGCGAGGAGTTTGCCAGGGCGGGCTCAGGGATCATGTCGGACAGCCGGCTTGCTCGATGACGACGGTGACGCGGTGCGGCGATCGACGCGAGGCGTGCGCCGGGACCGCGACCGGAAGGTATCCGCTCAGGGCCGTCGGTGACACCGCCGCGTAGTCGCAGGCCGATCAGGGCTGTCCCGGCTGATAGCGCAAGGCTGCGCGATGGTCTCCCTTGAATCCGGCATGTCCATGCCGTCCCGGACGCATGACCACGTCTGTCCCACGTCTTCGTCGTGTCACGCAGGAGCCGCGACGCAGCCGCGTCAGCGGGCGTTCTGCGGCACGTCGACGGTCAGCATCGGCAGCGTGATCGTGCCGGCGGGCGCGGGCGGGCTCGCGAGCAGCGCGAAGGCGGCGACGCTCAGGGCGAAGCCGAAGGCCAGCAGCGACGTTTCGAGGCCGTGGTAGAATGCGTCCATCGCCCGAGCTCCGACCTCGCATCAGGGGGCGATGATCGCGCGGGTGGGTTAAGCGAACCGTAACGTCCGCCCGCCCGGCTTGTCCGGGGGAAGGCCAGCGGGCGCCGTGCGCCGGGGCGGGTCGGGCCGTCAGGCGCTGCCGGCGGCCTCCATCCGGGCGAGGTCCGGCGCACGCGGCTGAAGCAGGGCGGCGGCGAGATGCGCTTCCAGCACGATCAGGTCGGTGTCCGGGTCGGGCACCCAGCCGCAGGTGCAGGTCGTGCCGGCGCCGTGCGCCGCGGCGATCTGGCCGTAGAGCACGCCGATGGTGCGCGACGCGGCTTCGAGGGCGGCCATCACCGACAGGCCCTGACCATCGAGGGCGTGCCAGAACGCCCGCGTCAGCGCCTGCTCGACCGCCGCCTGCCCGCGGGTCTCGTCGCAGCGGCACCGATTCGATTCGGCGATCATCGGCGGCCTCCGAAGCGGCGCGCCCGCTTCGGCTGCGGGCTCGCCGCGACGTGGTCGATCAGGTCCGGCAGGCGGTGCAGGCGCAGGCCGAGGCACGAGCCGTCCCACCACGCCACCGTCACGCAGGCATCGATCAGGTCCATCACCCGTCCCATTCCGGCCTCCAGCGCTCGGCGAGCACGCCACCTTGAGAGCAAGGCGGAAGTACATCGCCGGAGAACGGTCTAGCAGGGATGGAAATCGACAATCAAGCGACGTCGACAATATTGGAAACGTTGTAATTTCAATCTTCGTCGGGCGATATCGAAGTTTATAGTTGAAACGATTCCATGGTACGCCGCAGCCGTCATGCACCGATCGCGACCAGGACGGCGCCGGCGGCGATCAGCGCCACGCCGAGCCAGTTGGTCGGGCTCAGCGTCTCGCCGAGCAGGACCACGCCGAAGATCGCCACCAGCACGACGCTGAGCTTGTCGATCGGCGCGACGCGGGCGGCATCGCCCAGGGACAGGGCGCGGAAGTAGCAGAGCCACGAGGCGCCGGTGGCGAGCCCCGACAGGACGAGGAAGACCGCGCTCCGCCCCGGGATCCGCGCGAGGTCGGCCGCCTGGCCGGTGACGGCCACGATCGCCGCCGTGAGGCCGAGGATCACCACCGTGCGGACGAGGGTGGCGACGTCCGACGGCACGCCGGCGACGCCGACCTTGGCCAGGATCGCGGTGAGCGCGGCGAAGGCCGCCGAGAGCAGCGCCCAGAAGCGCCAGGACTGCATCAAGGCCATCATCACGCCGGGCCCGTCACAGGATCGCGCGCATCAGCAGCAGCCCGGCGAACAGGCCGGCGAGGCCGAGCACGACCGAGCCGACGATGTAGATCGCCGCCGCGCCGGCCTGGCCGCCCTCCAGCAGCATCACGGCCTCCAGCGAGTAGGACGAGAAGGTGGTGAAGCCGCCGAGCACGCCGGTGGCGATGAACAGCCGCAGCGGCTGCCCGCCGCCCCGCAGGGCGAACCAGCCGGTGAACAGGCCCATCAGCACCGAGCCGACGATGTTGATCGCCATGGTGCCGTAGGGAAAGCCCGACCCGAGCCGCAGGGACGCGGTGCTGACGCCGTAGCGCGCCACGCCGCCGACCCCGGCACCGACGAAGACGAGGAGGAGGTTCATGACGACCGCACGGCCCGAGGATTCGGAGCGGGCGCCGTAGCACATTCGGGACCGCGGCGACGGCCCGCATCCGGGCCGCCGGCTTCGGACGGGCGCCCGGGGCCCGTCGCGATCTCCTCGCAGGCGAACGGCCTCGGCCGCGGCGGGTGCCGCGGCCGAGGCCGTCTCGACCGTACCGTCGCCGAGCGGACGTCGCTCGGGCCGGGTCCGTTAGCCCAGGATCTTGTCGACCGTGATCGGCAGGTTGCGGATGCGCTTGCCGGTGGCGTGGAACACGGCGTTGGCCACCGCCGCCGCGGTGCCGACGATGCCGATCTCGCCGAGCCCCTTCACGCCGAGCGGGTTCGCCTTGTCCTCCTCGTCGACGAAGATCACGTCGATGTCGTGGATGTCGGCGTTCACCGGCACGTGATACTCGCCGAGATTGTGGTTCATGAAGCGGCCGATGCGGTCGTCCATCATCGACTCCTCCTCCAGCGCCGAGCCGATGCCCATCACCACGCCGCCGAGGATCTGGCTGCGCGCGGTCTTGGGATTCAGCACCTTTCCGGCCGCGATCGCCGAGACGACGCGGGTGACGCGGACCTGGCCCAGCTCCTCGTCCACCTTCACCTCCACGAAGATCGCCGAGTGGGTGTAGGCCTCGTACTTGGCGTTGAAGTCCTTGTCGGGGGCGGCGTTGGCCGTGGCCTCGACCTTGTCGACGCCGGCCGCCCGCAGCACGTCGACCAGGGCGACGCTGCGCGTGGGGTCGCCCGCCACCGCGATGCGCCCGTCGGCGAAGGCGACGCGCTCGAAGTCGACGTTGGCCAGCGGCGAATCCTCCATCTGCCGGGCGAGCTTGAACACCTGCTCGCCGACGTCGCGGCAGGCCTTCATCACGGCGGTGCCGGACGAGGCCGCGGTCCAGGAGCCGCCCGCCACCGGCGCCTCGGGCAGCGCGGTGTCGCCGAGCTTCGTCGTCACGTCCTCCATCGTCAGGCCGAGGGTGTCGGCGGCGATCTGGGTGAGGATCGTGTAGGTGCCGGTGCCGATGTCGCCGGTCGAGTTGCCGACCTCGAGCTTGCCGTCCGGGGTGAGGATGGCGCGGGCGCTCGTCTGCATCATCATCGATTCCCAGACGCCCGAGGCCATGCCCCAGCCGACGAGCTCGCGGCCCTCGCGCATCGAGCGCGGTTCCGGGTTGCGCCGGTCCCAGCCGAAGCGCGCGGCGCCCTCCGAGAAGCAGCTCTTCAGCGCCTTCGAGCCGAAGGGCTTGTTCTCGGCGGTGGCGTCGGCCTCGGTGAAGTTCTTCAGGCGGAGCTGGATCGGATCGAGGCCGCTCGCGTAGGCAAGCTCGTCCATGGCGGTCTCGATCGCGAAGACGCCGGTGACGGCACCCGGCGCGCGCATGTCGCCAGGGGTGTAGGTGTCGAGCTTGGCGATCTTGTAGGTCAAGAGGACGTTGTCGCAGCGGTACATCACGCCCGACCAGTTCACGACCACCTCCTGGTAGTCCTCGAAGGTCGAGGTCGCGCCGACCGCGTCGTGGCGCAGCGCCAGGAGCGTGCCGTCGCGCTCGGCCCCGAGGCTGATGGTCTGCAGCGCCTCCGGCCGGTAGGTGATGCTCCACATCTGGTCGCGGGTCAGCACCACGCGCACCGAGCGCTCGAGGTCGCGCGCGGCCAGCATCGCCAGGAAGAGCTGGTATTGCGGGCGCAGGCCCGAGCCGAAGCCGCCGCCGAGATAGGGGTTGAGCACCCGCAGGTCGTCCTTGGCGATGCCGAACACCTTCGCGAGGTAGGCATGGCTGTTCGAGACGCCCTGGACCTTGTCGTAGACCGTGTACTTGCCGTCGCCCTCGAAGATCACCGTCGAGGCGTGGGGCTCCATCGGGTTGTGATGCTCGGTGGCGAGGCGATACTCCTGCTTGAGCTGGATCGCCGAGGCGTCGAACGCCGCATCCGCGTCGCCCCAGGGCTTGGGCGGCGGCTTGATGCCGTTGCGCCGCATCGGCGGCTCGTAGGCGAAGGCGTTGGCGGCTTCGAGATCCGTCAGCGGCTCCTCGACCTCGTAGTCGACCGCCACCAGCGCCGCGGCGTGGCGGGCCGTCTCGAAATCCTCGGCCACCACCAGGGCGATCGGCTGGCCGCTGTAGTGGATCTTGTCGTCGTACAGGGCGCGGAAGGGCGAGCCGGGGGGCGCGACCTGATCTTGGTAATTGTAGTCGAGCCAGGCGGTGCGGGTGCGGTTCTCGTGGGTCAGCACCTTGACGACGCCGGGCACGGCTTCGGCCTTGCCGGTGTCGATGGTCCTGATTCGGCCCTTGGCGATGCCGCTCGACACCACGTAGCCGTGCAGCAGGTCGGGGGCGGCGAACTCGCCCGCGTATTTGGCGAGGCCCGTCACCTTGGCGGGGCCGTCGACGCGGCTGCGGGCGCTGCCGACGAACGTGTCCCGGCCGGTGGAGGAGAAGGTCTGGGTCATCGGGGCCTCACTGGATGCGCTTGTCGGTGATCGATTGCGGCGTGCCGGCGGCGGCCTGCTCCAGGCCGCGCACGATGGCGCGCCGCGCCAGCTCGACCTTGAAGGCGTTGCCTGCCTGCGGCTGGGCCTCGGCCACGATCAGGTCGGCCGCCGCCTGGAAGCTCTCGCGGGTGGCGGGCTTGCCCTGCAACAGCGCCTCGGCCTCGCGGTTGCGCCAGGGCTTGTGGGCGACGCCGCCGAGCGCGAGGCGGGCGGTCCGAACCGTGTCGCCGTCGAGCTCGAGGGCGGCGGCGACCGAGACCAGCGCGAAGGCGTAGGAGAGCCGATCGCGCAGCTTCAGGTAGGTGACGTGCTGGCCGAAATCGCGCTCGGGCAGGTCGACCGCCACGACGATCTCGCCGGGCTTCAGCGTGGTGTCCTGCTCCGGGGCGTCGCCCGGCAGGCGGTGGAACTCGGAGAAGGGAATCACCCGGTCGCCGTCCGGCCCGCTCACCTGCACCACCGCCTCCAGCGCGGCCAGCGCCACGCACATGTCGGAAGGGTGCGTCGCGATGCAGCTCGGGCTGGTGCCGAAGATCGCGTGGATGCGGGTGACGCCGCCGATCGCCTGGCAGCCGGAACCGGGCTGGCGCTTGTTGCACGGCGTGGACGTGTCGTAGAAATAATAGCAGCGGGTGCGCTGGAGCAGGTTGCCGCCGGTCGAGGCGGCGTTGCGCAGCTGCGCCGAAGCGCCGGCCAGGATCGCGTTCGACAGCAGCGGGTAGCGGGCGCGGACGCGCGCGTCGTAGGCGACGGTGGCGTTCGTCGCCAGCGCGCCGAGGCGCAGGCCGCCGTCGTGCTCGACGATCTCGCCGAGCGGCAGGCGGGTGATGTCGACGAGGCGGCCGGGCCGCTCGACGTCGTACTTCATCAGGTCGATCAGGTTGGTGCCGCCCGCGATGAAGCGGGCCCCGGGTGCGGCGGCGAAGGCCTGGACCGCCTCGGCCACGGTGTCGGCGCGGACGTAGTCGAAGCGGTTCATCGGGCTTCCCCCTGCATCACGTCCTCGATCGCGTCGACGATGTTGGTGTAGGCGCCGCAGCGGCAGATGTTGCCGCTCATCGCCTCGCGGATCTCGTCGCGCGAGTGGGCGTGGCCCTCGTTCATCAGGCCGACCGAGGAGCAGAGCTGGCCGGGCGTGCAGTAGCCGCACTGGAACGCGTCGTGCTCGATGAAGGCCTCCTGGATCGGGTGGAGCCCGTTCGAGCCGGCGCCCGCGTTGGCGATGCCGGCGAGGCCCTCGACGGTGGTGATCTCGGCCCCGTCCTTCATCACCGCCAGCGCCAGGCAGGAATGCACCCGCGTGCCGTCGACCAGCACCGTGCAGGCGCCGCACTGGCCGTGGTCGCAGCCCTTCTTGGTGCCGGTGAGGTCGAGGTGCTCGCGCAGCAGGTCGAGCAGGGTGGTCCAGGGCGCGACCTGAAGCTCGCGCGGCTGGCCGTTGATGGTGAGGCGGATGCCGATCCGGTTGTCCGCCGCGACGGGCGAGCCGCTTTCGATGAGCATGGGGCGTTCCAAGAAAAAGGGGTTTCCGCACGAACCGCGCGGGGGAGGGCGACCGACGTCGGGCACCGCCCGGTCTCGCGACGGGTCGCGGGACGTGTCGCAGGACTTGCGTCCGGCCAGGCTGCGCGACGGCCGCCGTTCCTCCCGATAACGGTTCCAATCTGCGGCTGTTCCCCGGGGCGGGCGATCGCGCTGCGGGCGAAACGGTTTCCGTTTGCGCACGCCTCGGCTAACCCTGGGCCGGACAGCCGAACCGTCCCAGGAGCCCCGATGGCCGCCCTCGATTCCGTCCTCAACGACATCGACAAGGATCTCGACAACGCCCTGGAGCGCCTGTTCGCCTTCCTGCGGATCCCGTCGATCTCCACCGATCCGGCCTATGCCGGCCCGTGCCGCGAGGCGGCGGCCTGGCTCGCCGCGGACCTGACGGCGCTCGGGTTCGAGACCTCGGTGGAGGAGACCTCGCTCCATCCGGTCGTGCTGGCGCACAAGCCGAAGCCGGGGGCGCCGCACGTGCTGTTCTACGGGCACTACGACGTGCAGCCGGTCGATCCGCTGGCCTTGTGGGAGACGCCGCCGTTCGAGCCGCGGATCGCCACCGACGCCAAGGGCAACAAGACCATCGTCGCCCGCGGCGCCTCCGACGACAAGGGCCAGGTGATGACCTTCGTCGAGGCCTGTCGGGCGCATCTGGCGATGAACGCCGAGCTGCCCTGCGCGGTCACGATCCTGATCGAGGGCGCCGAGGAGAACGGCTCGCAGGGGCTGCCCGAATGGGTGGCGCAGAACAAGGACCGGCTCGGTGCCGACGTCGTGCTGGTGTGCGACACCTCCATGTGGAACCCGACGACGCCGGCGATCACCTCGTCCCTGCGCGGGCTCGCGTACTTCGAGGTCGAGGTGACCTGCGCCGACCGCGACCTGCATTCGGGCTTCTTCGGCGGCGCGGCGCGCAACCCGATCCACGTGCTGTCGCGCATCCTCGCCGACCTGCACGACGCCGACGGCCGGGTGACCCTGCCGGGCTTCTACGACGGGGTGCACGAGCGCCCGCCCGAGGTGCTGGAGCAGTGGCGCGGCCTCGACTTCACCCCCGAGAAGTTCCTCGGCCCGATCGGCCTGTCGGAGCCGGCCGGCGAGCGCGGCCGGCTGCTGATCGAGCTGGTGCAGTCCCGGCCGGCCTGCGACGTCAACGGCATCATCGGCGGCTACACCGGCGAGGGCACCAAGACGGTGATCGCCGGCAAGGCGAGCGCCAAGGTCTCGTTCCGCCTCGTGGACGACCAGGACCCGCAGAGGCTCGCCGAGACCTTCGAGGCGTTCGTGCGCCAGCGCATCCCGGCCGACTGCTCGGTGAACGTGATCTGCTACAAGGGCTCGCGCGCGATCAGCCTGCCCTTCGACATGCCGGAGCTCGAGACCGCCCGCGCCGCGCTCGCCGACGAGTGGGGCGTGCCCGCGGTGACGGTGGGCGCCGGCGGCTCGATCCCGATCGTCGGCGACTTCAAGCGCCTGCTCGACCGCAACACCCTGCTGATCGGCTTCGGCCTCGACGACGACCGCATCCACTCGCCGAACGAGAAGTACGACCTGCGCAGCTTCCACAAGGGCACGCGCTCGTGGGCGCGCATCCTGTCGGCGCTCGGACGGGGCTGACCCCCGCGCGCACGGCAGGGCACGGGGTCAGGCTGCCGGCACCGGATGCCCCATCTTCGCGTCGATCCACGCCCAGAGCGCGCGGATTTCGGCGGCGGCCTGGCCCCCCGGGGCGCACTCGGTGACGCCGAGGCCCATGGCCAGGGCATCCTGGTGGTCGACCCGCTGGATGATGCTCGGCTCGGCGAGCACGCCGAGCGTCCGCATCTGCACGGCATAGGCCTCCGTCCGCGGCGATGGCGGGGGCGGGCATTGGTTCAGCACGAAGGCCAGCTTCCGCCGCATCCCCAGGCCGACCAGGGCCTGCAGCGTAGGCCCGGCCGCGATGAGATCGAGGCGGGAGGGACGCACCGGCATCAAGACCAGGTCGGCGATCCGCAAGGCGTGGGCGACCCCGGCCATGGCGCCCGCGGTATCGACCACGGCGAGCGTCGCGCCGTCGTCGGCGGCTTGAACGAGGACGTCGTCGAGCTGCCCGATCTCCCAGGGCTGGATGCGGTCGACCGCGACCGAGCCCGTCGCGCGCATCGCCCCCCAGGACGCGAGAGAGCCCTGCGGATCGAGGTCGAGGGCGATCACGCGCTCGCCCGCCTCCGCCGCGGCGACGGCCAACGAGGCTGCGAGCGTCGTCTTGCCGGTGCCGCCCTTCTGCACCGCGACGGCCACGACCCGGGGCCGCAGAAGGCCGCTCCCGATCGGCGGATGCGGGTGGGATCCTTCGAGGGCCATGCGCGTCCCGCCCGTTCGATCTCGATCCATGCGCGGCGCGGTCGTGCTCCGCGGCCGTCCGCGACCTTCGCGGAGGCGAGCGAGGTGGGACCGATTCGCCACAGGAATCCATTCCGTCACCTGCCCGCAGGGAGGTGCTTATGGGAGGATAGTCGGATAGGCCAGCGGTTCTCGCCCGTCGGCCATGCCGAATGCGCACGACCGCCAGCCCGAGGATCCCCACGCATTCAGAGGGCCCGCGCGGCACGCGTCGGCCCCGGATGCGGGCGCGGATCGGATCCGGGATCGCTTGCGGGCCTTGGGCGTTCACCCGGTCCCGGGTGATGGGCTCGGGTCCTTGGAATGCCATGCCGAACCTTCACAGACGCGTCGTCCTCGCGGCCGGCCTCGGCCTGCTCGCGGCCTCGACGGTACGGGCAGCGGGCGCGGTGGTGCGGGTCGACGATCCGCGGCTCGACGCCCTGATCGATCCCGCCGCCCCGATCCGGACGCTGTTCGACGACGGGCGCTGGTGCGAGGGGCCGTGCTGGGCACCCGGGCTCGGCGGGCTGGTGTTCAGCGACACCAAGGCCAACCGCATCCGCGTGCTCGCCGACGACCGGTCGGTGAAAACCCTGTTCGACCCCTCCGAGAACGGCAACGGCAACACGCTCGACGGGCAGGGGCGGCTGATTACCTGCGAGCACCGCACCCGGCGGGTGGTGCGGCGCGAGCCGGACGGGACGAAGATCGTGCTGGCGGACGCCTTCGCCGGCAAACGCTTAAACTCGCCCAACGACGCGGTGGTCGCCGCCGACGGGGCGGTGTGGTTCACCGACCCGGTCTTCGGCATCACCCAGCCCGAGGAGGGCATCCTGGCCGAGCCCGAGCAGGGCGCGCGCCGCGTCTACCGGATCACCGCGCCGGGCATGCCGGCGGCCAAGGTCGAGGCGATGACCGACGCCCTCGACCAGCCGAACGGCCTCGCCTTCGCACCCGACGGGCGCACCCTCTACGTCAGCGAATCCGGCGCGTCGCTCAACCCCGAGGCCGGCCGGGCCGTGATGGCGTTCGCCGTCGGCGCGGACGGCCGGCTCGGGCCGCCGCGGACCTTCGCGCCGATCGAGGCCGGCGTGCCCGACGGCCTGAAGGTCGACGGCGCCGGGCGGGTCTACGCCGCCTGCGGCGACGGCATCCGCATCTTCGCTCCCGACGGCACGCCGCTCGGCCGCATCGCCACGCCGACGCCGGCCGCGAACCTCGCCTTCGGCGGATCGGACGGGCGGCGGCTGTTCGTCGCCGCCGGCCACGCCATCCTCGCCATCGACCTGCGCGTCGCGCCTCGCGGCTAAAACGGTAAGCTCCATGCCCCTCGTCCGACGCCACCTCCTCGCCGGCGGCCTCGCCGCCCTCGCCCTGCCCGCGGCCGCGGCCGAGACGGGCTCGCCCGCGCCGGGCGGCACCGCGGTCGCGAGCCGGACCGCGCTGCGGATGGAGCTGGCGCTCGCCGCGCACGCGCCCTCGACGCCGACGGGCCTGGCGATCTCGCACGGGGGCCGCGTCTTCGTGATGATGCCGCGCTTCACCGGCAAGGAGACGGTCACCGTCGGCGAGGTGCTGCCCGACGGCTCGGTGAAGCCCTATCCCGACCAGGCCACCAACACCCCCGACGCGGGCCGGCCGCAGGCGACGTTCTTCCACGTTCCGAACGGCGTCTTCGCCCCCGACGACAGTCTGTGGCTGCTCGATTCCGGCCTGCCCGAGGGCAAGGGCGCGCCGGTGCCGGGCGGGGCGAAGCTCGTCCAGATGGACCTGGCGACGAACCGCATCGTCCGCATGATCCCGCTCGAGGCCGGCATCGTGCCGACCTCGTCGCTGAACGACCTGCGCGTCGAGATCAGGCCTGGGCGCCAGCGCGCCTACATCACCGACCAGGGCCAGGGGGAGGACGGGGCGATCCTCGCCGTCGACCTCGCCACCGGCCAGGTGGCGCGGCGGCTGGCCGAGCATGCCAGCACCAAGTCGCAGAAGGGGGTGGTGAAGTTCGTCGAGGAGCGCCCGGTGATGCAGACCAAGGGCGACAGCCCGCCGCAGCACCCGAAGGGCGGCGCCAACGGCATCGCGCTCAGCCCCGACGGCAGCCGCCTGTACTACGCGCCGCTGATGGCGCGCCGGCTGTATTCGGTCGAGACGGCAGGCCTGCTCGACCCGAAGGTTTCGGATGCCGAGGTGGCCGCGACCGTGAAGGACCTCGGCGAGAAGGGGATGACCGGCGGCCTCACCACCGATTCCAAGGACCGGGTCTATCTCAGCCTGCAGGAGCAGAACGCCGTCGGGCGGCGCGACCCCGACGGGACGATCACCGTGATCGCCTCCGATCCGCGGCTGATCTGGGCGGACACGTTCTGGATCACCGCCGACCGCTGGCTCTACATCTCGGCCGCCCAGGTGAACCGCCGGCCCGAGTACAACCACGGCCGCGACCTGCAGGAGCCGCCCTACGCGATCCTGCGGGTGCGGATCGATGCCGACCCGGTCGACGGCCTCGCTCAGTAGCGGCGGCCGGCGCGGGCGGCGTCCACGCTCAAGGGGCCGGCGCCCGCGAAGACGAGGTAGAGGAACACGAAGCAGAACAGGATCGCGGCATCGCCCCCGTTCACCGCCGGAAACGGCGATTTCGGCGCGTGGACGAGGAAGTAGCCCACCGCCATCTGGCCCGACAGCAGGAACGCGACCGGCCGGGTGAACAGCCCGAGGACGATCAGCGTGCCGCCGACCAGCTCGAGCAGGCCCGCGGCACCGGCGAGCGAGAGCAGCTCGGGCGCCGGCATCGTCCGCGGCGGAAGCCCGAGCAACTTCTGCGTGCCGTGCTGCAAGAACACGAGGCCGGTCACCGCGCGCAGCAGCGACAGGGCGTAGGGCGCGTAGCCGTTCAGGCGCGGGACGAGCGAGTTCATGGGCGGACCGGTCTCCGACGCTTCGAGGAGGCACCATCGCGAGGACTTCGCCCCGCCTGTCAAGCTTTCGCATTTGCGGAACGGAACGCCGCCCGCGCGCCCGCGCCGGTTCAGGAGATGCCAACCGGCGCGTGCAACGCTTCCGGCCTGGGGCGACGCTCTGGGGAACGATGCCGCTGTTTCCGGTCTCGACGACGGCGGCGCTCGCGGTGACGATGATCGCGAAGCACGTCGCCTTCGGCGTCCCGCTACGAACCGCCCCGATGGCACGGGCCAAGGAGCGTGCGGCGGGCGGACCGGAGCCGTTCTCCGCCTGAGCGGGCACGCTCGGCATCGCGTGGGCGGTCGCGCCGCGGCTGTGGCGGCCGGCGCTGGTCGACGTCGCGATCCTTATCGGATGTCGACCGCATCGAGGCGGTCGTCGCCCTGCGCACCGGCTCGCCCCCCCTGCGCGGTCCGGTTCCGGCGGCTGCGCGGCTTCGGCCCGAAGCACGGGCCGACCGGTCCCGGTCTCGTGGGCGCCGTCCTCAGCCTGCGATCCGGCGCTCCGCCGGATCGTCCCCCGCGCTCGAAGGACCGACGCTATGACCTCGGGTCTTCCGTCGGGGCCCCCAGGGAGCGGACGGACAGGCCCTGACACGGTGCCGGAGTCGCGGCCCGCGGTGGTTCCCAAGCGTCGCCGGACCGGTCACAACGGACCGATCGCGCCGCCGGCCTCCACGGGCCGGGGCGCTCCGGCGAGTCCCGAGGTTCCATCCGTGCCCCTGCCCCGCGTCGTCGCGTTCTCGGCGAGCATCAACCGGCCCTCGCGCACCCGCACGCTCGTCGAAGCGATCGGCGCGCAGCTCGGCCGCCATCGCCGCATCGACCTGAGCGTGATCGACCTGATCGATGCCGGGCCGGGCCTCGGCGCGCTCACGCGCGACGGCCTCCCGCCGGCGGCCGAGGCGCTGGTCGCGGCGATCGAGGGGGCCGACGCGCTGATCGTCGGGACGCCGGTCTACAAGGGCGCCTATTCCGGCCTGTTCAAGCACGTGTTCGATTTCGTCGACGCCGAGGCCCTCGTCGGCATGCCGGTGGCGCTCGCCGCCACGGGGGGCGGCCTGCGCCATGCGCTGGTGGTCGAGCACTCGCTCCGGCCGCTGTTCGGGTTCTTCTCCGCGCACATCGCGCCGACCTCGGTCTATGCCGGCGGCGACGAGATCGCGGACGGCGTCGTCGCCGACGCGACCGTGGCCGCGCGCATCGAGGCGGCA
This sequence comes from Methylobacterium sp. J-092, assembly GCF_022829325.1. Taxonomy (NCBI): domain Bacteria; kingdom Pseudomonadati; phylum Pseudomonadota; class Alphaproteobacteria; order Hyphomicrobiales; family Methylobacteriaceae; genus Methylobacterium; species Methylobacterium sp. J-092. The sequence continues at coordinate 33,638 of NZ_JAKSXU010000128.1, forward strand.
GGACGCGAGCTCGACGCGCTGCTGAAGGTGTCGCGCGGGGCCGACCGGGAGAAGGCGCCGGCGGCGTGAGCCTCAGGCCGTGACGCTCAAGCCTTGTCGAGCGCCGCGGCGATCGCGCTGATCACCCGCGGGTCGGTCGGCTCGACCTGGGTCGCGAAGGCGGCGGCCAGCGTTCCGTCGCGGGCCACGAGATACTTGTGGAAGTTCCAGCGCGGCGTCTCGCCGGGCTTCTCCAGCGCCGCCCATTGGTAGAACGGGTGGGCGCCCGGCATCTTCACCCGCGTCTTGGCGGTGAGCGGGAAGGTGACGCCGTGGTTCTTGCGGGCGGCCTCGGCGATGGCGGCGCCATCGAGGGGCTCCTGGTTGCCGAAATCGGGCGAGGGCACGCCGATCACCGTCAGCCCGCGTTCCTGGAAGCGCGTCCACAGCGTCTGCAGCCCGGTAAGCTGCCCGGCATAGCCGCACGCGGTGGCGGTGTTGACCACCAGGATCGGCCGCCCGGCATAGGCCGACAGCGGCATCGCCCCGCCCTCCGGCCCGTCGAAGGCGAAGGCGGTGGCGCGCGTCCCGGCATCGAGGGCGTGGGCGCTGCCGGCGGCGGCACTCATGGCCGCACCGAGGAGGGTGAGGGCTTCGCGGCGGAGCAGGGTCATGGGCGGGTACGGCCTCCGGAGCGGTCGCGGGCTCGGCCCACGACCAGATGGCGCACGCGGCCGCGAGGTCCAGGGCGGCCCCCTCGCGTTTTCCGGAGCCGGCGCACCACGCGGGCACGGTGGAACCTTCTGATGCGGCGGGCCTTTTGCGGGGGAGCTTCACTGTAGACCCCGGGCCGGATCGGGCTCGGGGCGACGATGGAAAGACGAGACGCGATGCGCAGCCTGATTGCCGGAACGGTCCTCCTCACCCTGGGCACGACCGTCCTGGGACCGAGCCTCGCGCTCGCGCAGACGTCGTCCCCGACCACGGCCGCGCCGGGCACCCAGGCCGTGCCGCCCGAGAAGCCAGCGACGGCCTCGCCGGATGCGCCCAAGCCCGACTCCGTCAAGCCCGACGTCGTCAAGCCCGATCCGGTGAAGCCCGACGCGTCGGCGGCGCCGATGAAGCCGCTCGAGGCGGTGCCGGGGCAGCCCGCGACCTTCACCGACAACCTGCGGCCGACCTTCGTCGCGCAGTCGCCCGACGACATGGTCAGCTCGAAGCTCGTCGGCCAGACCATCATCAACGGCGCCAACGAGACCATCGGCGAGATCGCCGACGTGGTGATCGGCTTCGACGGCAAGGTGAAGGCCTGGGTCGTCGGCGTCGGCGGCTTCCTCGGGATCGGCACCAAGTACGTCGCGGTCGACCCGAGCGCGATGCATCTGCAGCGCGTCGATGGCAAGGCGCTGCGGGCGATGATCAACACCGACAAGGACCAGCTCCGCGCGGCGCCGGAATACATCTACCTCGGCAAGGAGAAGCCGAAGGACGATGCCGGCAAGGCGGACGCTGCCAAGTAAAGGCCCGTCGCGAGCAGCGGACGAGCCCGGCGGCGGCAAGCCTCAGGGCGCGACCCGGCGGAGCACGAAGGCGACGCCGGTCTCCGGGTCGCGCCGCCAGGTTCCGTCGCCGGCGGGCACGAGGTTCACCACGTGCCCGCGCTTGGCCACCAGGGTCATGTGGCCTTCGCTCGTGCGCCACGTCGCCGGATCGAACACCTCGATCCCGCTGTCGCGGCAGCCCGGGAGGAGGCGCACCGGCGCACCCGGCCCGTCGCCGAGATCGAGGCGGCAGACGTCGCGGTTGAGCAGGCGGTCGAGCGCGTAGATCCCCGCCGGCGCCCCGGGCCCCGGGGCCGACCGCGGAGCTTGCGCCGGCACCGGATCGGGCGCGGCCTCGGGCGGCGCCGCGGCGATTGCCGTCGGGTCGAGGGGGCTCGACGCGCGCATCGCCGCGATCTCGAGGGCCACCAGGCTGTAGCTCTCGCCCGCCTCGGCGGTGGCGACGTAGCTGCGCTGGTCGGGCCGCTTGGCGAAGGCCAGCACCGGGCGGACGTTGCGGTCGACGAGGCGGACGACGCCGTCGGCGAAGAGCCAGCCGGCGACCGCGCCCACCACCGGCACCGACCGCCGGCACCCGGCCGGGAAGTACACCTTCTGCCCGGCCTCGCCGGATTCGGAGGCCAGCGTCATCACGCAGCGCCGGTTGGTGCCGTCGCGCGAGAGGTCCCAGGTGCCGGGCACGCCGCCGCGCCCCTCGGGCAGGGTGATCGCGAAGGGTGCGGGCGCGGCCGGAGGCTCGGATGCAGGCACGGCCGGAGGAGCGGACGGGGCGGGAGCATCCTGCCCGGCGGCCGCGCCGACCAGCGCGAGCCAGGCCCCGGCGGCCAGCCGCAGGCAGACGGTGTTCCGGGCCGGATTCATGCCCGGGCGCCCGCCGCCGGCCAGGGCGTCTCCGCCACCGGCGTGAGCGGCCCGCGGCCCTCGAACCACGAGATCAGGTTGTCGACGACGAGTTGCCCCATGGCGGCGCGGGTCTCGTGCGTGCCCGATCCGACATGCGGCAGCAGCACCACCCGGTCGAGGGCGACGAGCCGCTCCGGCACGTGCGGCTCGGCGGCGAAGACGTCGAGGCCGGCCGCGTGGATCGTGCCGGCCTCCAGCGCCGCGACCAGCGCCGCCTCGTCCACCACGCTGCCGCGGGCGACGTTGATCAGGAGGCCCTCCGGCCCGAGGGCGGCGAGCACCGCGGCATCGACCAGGCCGTCCGTGCCGGCGCCGCCCGGCGCCACCACCATCAGCACGTGGACGGCCTGCGCCAGCCCGACCAGGGTCGGATGATAGGCGTAGGGCACGTCGCCTTGCGGGCGCCGCCCGTGATAGGCGACCGCGACGCCGAAGCCTTCGAGCCGCCTCGCGATCGCCCGCCCGATCCGCCCGAGCCCGAGGATGCCGACCCGGCGCCCGCGCAGCGACGCGGTGAGCGGGAACGGCTTCTCCGGCCAGCGCCCGGCGCGCAGATACCGGTCCGCCTGCGGGATCTGCCGCACCGTGGCGAGCAGCAGGCCGATCGCCAGGTCCGCGACCTCGTCGGTGAGCACGTCCGGCGTGTTGGTGACGACGACGCCGCGCCGCCCGGCCTCGGCCGCATCGATGGTGTCGTAGCCGACCCCGAAATTGGCGACGATCTCCAGGTTGGGCAGCCGGTCCAGCAGCGGCCCGTCGACCACGGCCTGGGCGTTGACGGCAAGGCCGCGGATGCGCGGGCCGACCTCGGCGAGGAACGCGTCGCGGTCGGTCGCGGCGTCGAGCCGGTGCAGGTCGAAGGCGGGCGTCAACGCCTCGCCGACGCTCGCGAGCATCGGCTTCAGCATCAAGAGTTCGGGTCGAAGGCTCAAAGGTCGGCTCCTGGCGCCGTCGGGGCGTGGTTCCGGCGCGATGATGGGCGCCCCATGCGGTGGCGACAAGGCCGTACGGGCCGCGCGGCTCCGGGTCCAGGCTATCCCATCTCGTCGATGATCTGGTCGTCGCGCGCATCGACCAGGCGGCGCAGCGCCGTGAGGGCGCGGCGCAGGTCGTCGCGCGGCGGCGCGGCGAGCGCGAGCCTCACGGCGTTCGGGGCATGCCCCGGGACGATGGCGAAGGCCGAGGCCGGCGTGATGGCGATGCCCTGCCGCAGGGCCGCCGCCGCGTAGGCCTCGGCGCGCCAGGTCTCGGGCAGGTCGAGCCAGAGATGATAGGCACAGGGGTCGCCGCCGATCGACAGGTCGCCCAGGCAGTCGCGGGCCAGGTTCTGCCGCGCGACCGCATCCGCGCGCTTGACCACGGCGAGCCGCACGGCGGAGCCGTCGCCCATCCAGTGCGTTCCGGCGGCGAGCGGAAACCCGGTCGCGGCCCATCCGCCCTGGCGGACGGAGGCCGAGAGGCGGTCGGTCCAATCGGGCGGCGACGCGATCAGGCCGACCGTCAGCCCCGGCATGACGCGCTTCGACAGGCTGTCGATCACGATCGTCCGGCCCGGCGCCCGGGCCGCCAGCGGCACCGCATCCGAGAGGAAGCTGTAGACCGCGTCCTCGATCGCGACGAGGCCTGTCTGGGCCAGCACCGCCGCGATCTCGGACCGGCGATGCGGCCCCATGGTGAGGCCGAGGGGGTTCTGCAGGGTCGGCTGGAGGTAGAGGCCGCTCAAGGGGGCGGCGCGATGCGCCTGCAGGATCGCGTCGGGCCGGATGCCCTCCGCGTCGAGGGCGAGCGGGACGAGGGCGATCCCGAGGCGGGCGGCGATGCCCTTCACCACCGGATAGGTCAGCGGCTCGCAGCCGATGCGGTCCCCGGGCCGCGCCAGCGCCGCCAGGACCGCGGCCAAGCCCTGCCGCCCGTTCCCGGTGAACAGGACGCCGTCGGGATCGGGGGCGAAATCGCCGCGTGCGAGGAAGCGCGCGGCGACGGCCCGCGCCCGGGGCGTGCCCGCCGGTCCGTACTGGTTCAGGGCCGCGCCCGTGGCGCCGGCCCGCGAGAGGGCGGCCAGCCCCTCGGTCAGCACGACGTCCTGTTCCGGCAGGTTGGAATGGGTGCGCTGGAGGTCGACCGCGCCCGGGGCCGGCTCCGGCTGCATCCGGACCGGGGCGCTCAGGTCCGAGCGGACGTAGGTGCCGCGCCCGACCTCGCCAAGGGTGAGGCCGCGCCGGGCCAGTTCGCCGTAGACGCGGCTCGCCGTCGAGACCGCGATGCCGCGCTCGTAGGCGAAGGCGCGCTGCGGCGGCAGGCGATGGCCCGGCTTGATCTGCCCGCTGGCGATCTCCGCCGCGACCGCGTCGGCGACGCTCCGGTAATCGGTCATCCGCTAAATTGATCCGAGGCCAATAAACGCATTGAACCGAGGTTCGTATCGGTTCAATCCTGCCCGGGCAATCCCGGCCGGATCGCTTTCCCCTCCCCGCTTCGGACCGCTGATCATGCCCGCCGTCACGTCCCTACCCCAGTCGCCACCTGCCTCCGACCTGGGGCGGATCTTCGGTCTCGATCCGTCCGTGGTGCGGACCTGGATCCGGCGCCACCGGGCGCGCCGCGAGCTCGCCGGCCTGCGGGACGACCAGCTGCGCGACGCCGGCCTCGACCGCCGTGCCGTCCGCGCGGAGGCCGACAAGCCGTTCTGGCGGCCGTGACCGGAGGCGGCCGGCCGCCACCCCTGCAGCCGATGCCGGTCAGCCATTTGCGGCGGCCGGCCGGCGAGCACTTCCGAAATCGCGTTTCGAACCTTACTAAAGACCTCCGCGCCGGCTAGAGGCCGGCCACAGACACGCCGCGAAGCGACCAGAGCCATGACGAGCCCGCGCACCCTCTACGACAAGATCTGGGACGACCACGTCGTCGACGTCGAGGCCGACGGCTCGACGCTGCTCTACATCGACCGGCACCTCGTCCACGAGGTGACGAGCCCGCAGGCCTTCGAAGGCCTGCGCGTGGCCGGCCGCACGGTGCGCGCCCCGGAGAAGACGCTGGCGGTGGTCGACCACAACGTCCAGACCTCGGACCGCTCCAAGGGCATCGAGGACCCGGAGAGCCGGATCCAGCTCGAGGCGCTGGCGCAGAACGTCCAGGATTTCGGCATCGAGTTCTACGACGCGCTCGATCGCCGCCAGGGCATCGTCCACATCATCGGCCCCGAGCAGGGCTTCACCCTGCCCGGCCAGACCATCGTCTGCGGCGACAGCCACACCTCGACGCATGGCGCGTTCGGGGCGCTGGCCCACGGCATCGGCACCTCGGAGGTCGAGCACGTGCTCGCCACGCAGACGCTGCTGCAGAAGAAGGCCAAGAACATGCGCGTCACCGTCGACGGCGCGCTGCCGGCCGGCGTCAGCGCCAAGGACATCGTGCTCGCGATCATCGGCGAAATCGGCACCGCCGGCGGCACCGGCCACGTCATCGAATATGCGGGCGAGGCGATCCGCGCGCTGTCGATGGAAGGCCGGATGACGATCTGCAACATGTCGATCGAGGGCGGCGCGCGCGCCGGCCTCGTCGCGCCCGACGCCACGACCTACGCCTATTGCGAGGGCCGGCCGATGGCGCCGAAGGGCGAGGCCTTCGCACGGGCCCGCACCTATTGGGAGAGCCTCGTCAGCGACGAGGGCGCGCATTTCGATCGCGAGGTCCGGCTCGACGCCGCGAGCCTGCCGCCGATCGTGAGCTGGGGCACAAGCCCCGAGGACGTGATCTCGGTGCTGGGCTCGGTGCCCGATCCGGCGACGATCCTCGACGAGAACAAGCGCGCCTCGAAGGAGAAGGCGCTGTCCTACATGGGGCTGACGCCGGGCACCAAGATCACCGACATCACCCTCGACCGGGTGTTCATCGGCTCCTGCACCAACGGCCGGATCGAGGACCTGCGCATCGTCGCCAAGATGGTCGCGGGCCAGAAGGTCCACGCGGGCGTCTCGGCGATGGTGGTGCCGGGCTCCGGGCTGGTGAAGGCACAGGCCGAGGCCGAGGGGATCGACGCGGTGCTGAAGGCCGCCGGCTTCGACTGGCGCGAGCCGGGCTGCTCGATGTGCCTCGGCATGAACGCCGACCGCCTCAGCCCGAACGAGCGCTGCGCCTCGACCTCGAACCGCAACTTCGAGGGCCGCCAGGGCCATCGCGGCCGCACCCACCTCGTCTCCCCGGCCATGGCCGCGGCGGCGGCGGTGGCCGGCCGCTTCGTCGACATCCGAGCCTGGCCGAAGGGTTAGGCACGGCGGCAGGTTCGCGCGCGACCTCCCCTCCCCCGCAGAGGGGGGAGGGAAGAAGCCCGTCCTCAGAACTCCATGTCGAGCTCTTCGATCTCCTCCGGCTCCTCGGCGGCGGCCTCCGCCCACTCGACCATCAGCGGCCAGTGCAGGATCGCGTCGCGATAGGCGGTGGCGCGCGGCGGCAGGGTCACGTCGTAGGTGCGGAAGCGGGTGCAGACCGGGGCGTACATCGCGTCGGCCAGCGTCGGGCGCTCGCCGAACAGGAACGGGCCCTCGTAGCGGGCGAGGCAATCGTCGAAGATCGTGACGATGCGCTCGATGTCGCCCCTGGCGCCGTTGAACACCCGGAAGCGCGGGTGGAAGGCCTTCAGGTTCATCGGCAGGGCCGAGCGCAGGTTGATGAACCCGCCATGCATCTCACCGCTGATCGAGCGGCAATGCGCCCGCGCGGCGGCGTCCTTCGGCAGGAAGCCGGCTTCGGGGAAGGTCTCGTTGAGGTATTGCGCGATCGCCAGCGTGTCCCACACCACGATGCCTTCGTGGTGCAGGCGCGGCACGAGGAACGAGGGTGACAGGTGGAGGAGCTCGGCGCGGGAGGTCTCGTCGCCGCCGGGCAGCACCTCGGTCTCGAAGTCGAGACCGGCCATCTTGCAGATCAGCCAGCCGCGGAGCGACCACGACGAGTAGTTTCGGCTCGAGATGGTGAGAGTCGCCGTGGCCATGCGCGTTCCCCTTCGCGGGTTCTTCTCGCGAAAGGCGGATCCAAGACTCGTGCCGTTTCGAACGCGCCGTCTCGAATCCGCCGGCGCGCATCATGCGCCGAACGTCCGGGAAACGCCACGGCGCGCGGATCACTCCCGGCGGAGCAGCGCCGCGACGTCGGCCTCCTCGGCGGCGGACAGGCCGCGCTCCGGCGCCGGCGCCTTCCGGCGCGACAGGCGCCAGATGCCGAAGCCGCCGAGCAGCACCGCGAGCAGCGGCGTCAGCCACAGCAGGACGGTGTGCAGGGCCAGGACCGGGCGCAGCAGCACGAACTCGCCGTAGCGGTTCACCACGTAATCCTCGACGCCCTGGTTGGTGTCGCCGGCCTTGAGCCGCTCGCGCACGATCAGCCGCAGATCCTTGGCCAGCGGCGCATCCGAATCGTCGATCGACTGGTTCTGGCAAACCAGGCAGCGCAGGCCCGACGAGATGTCCCGCGCGCGATGCTCGAGGGCGGGGTCCTTCAGCACCTCGTCCGGCTGCACGGCTTGGGCCGCGGTCGCCCCCCCGAGCACGAGGCCGGCGAGCAGGACGGGGCGGAGGGCGCGCGCGGGGCTCATTCGGCCGGGACCGCGTGCGGGGGAACCGGCTTGAGCTTGGCGCGGGCGGGCGCCCCGACGCGCATGCGCCGGTCGGTCAGCGACAGGCCGCCACCGAGGGCCATCACCACAGCGCCGAGCCAGATCAGCAGCACCAGCGGCTTGTAGTACAGCCTCAGGCCGATGCTGCCGTCAGGCGCGATCTCGCCGAGGCTGGCATAGACCTGGCTCACGCCGCGGGTGAGCAGGCCCGATTCCGTCACCGTCATCTTGCGGCTCGGGTAGAAGCGCTTGCCGGTGTCGACCCGGCCGATCTCGTCGCCGGCCTTGTTGCGGATGGTGAGGAAGGCCGCGACCTCCTCGTAGTTCGGGCCGGGGCGCGGCGCGACGCGATCGAGCGTCGCGACGTAGGGGCCGGTGGCCAGCGTCTGGCCGGGCTTCAGGGTGGCGAGGCCCTCGGTGGCCCAGCCCTGCGCCGCGATGCCGAGCACCACCACGCCGACGCCGGCATGGGCGATGGCCGTGCCCCAGGCCGAGCGCGGCAGGCCGAGCGCCCGGCGCCAGACCACGCCGACCGCGCGGGTGCGGCTGCTGCCGTATCCGCGGGCCCGCGAGACGATCTCCAGGACGGAGCCGACGATGAGGTAGGCGCCCAGTCCCACGCCGACGGGCGCCATCGCCGGGCCGCCCCAGGTCCAGGCCAGGGTGCCGAGGCCGATCGCCAGGGCGAGGCCCAGCGCGGCGAACAGGCGCTGCGAGGCGGCGAGCGCGTCGCCGCGCTTCCAGGCCAGCGTCTGCCCGAACGGCACGATCAGCAGCAGCGGGATCGCCAGCGGCACGAAGGTGTAGTTGAAGAACGGCGGCCCGACCGAGATCTTCTCCGCCGTCAGCATCTCGAGCAGCAGCGGGTAGAGCGTGCCGACCAGCACGGTGGCGCAGGCGGCCACCAGGAACAGGTTGTTCATCACCAGCGCGCCCTCGCGCGAGATCGGCGCGAACAGGCCGCCCTGCCGCAGCATCGGGGCGCGCCACGCGAACAGCGTCAGCGAGCCGCCGATGAACAGGATCAGGATCGCGAGGATGAAGATGCCGCGGGTCGGGTCGGTCGCGAAGGAATGCACCGAGGTGAGCACGCCCGAGCGCACGATGAAGGTGCCGAGCAGCGAGAGCGAGAAGGTGAGGATCGCGAGCAGGACCGTCCAGACCTTCAGCGCGTCGCGCTTCTCCATCACCACGGTCGAGTGCAGGAGCGCCGTGCCGGCGATCCACGGCATCAGCGAAGCGTTCTCGACCGGGTCCCAGAACCACCAGCCGCCCCAGCCGAGCTCGTAATAGGCCCAGTAGCTGCCCATCGCGATGCCGAGCGTCAGGAAGCTCCAGGCGGTCAGCGTCCATGGGCGCACGGCGCGGGCCCAGACGGCGTCGATGCGCCCGTCGATCAGCGCGGCGATGGCGAAGGCGAAGGTGATCGAGAAGCCGACATAGCCGACGTAGAGGAGCGGCGGGTGCACCGCGAGGCCGAAATCCTGCAGCAGCGGGTTGAGGTCGTTGCCCTCCACCGGCGCCGGCACCGCCCGCGTGAACGGGTTCGAGGTGGTGATCACGAACAGCACGAAGACGAAGGTGATGAAACCCTGCACCGCCAGGGTGTTGGCCCGCAGCACCGGCGGCACCGAGTCCCGCGCCACCGACACCATCGCGCCGAACAGGGTGAGGATCAGGATCCAGAGGAGCATCGAGCCCTCGTGGTTCCCCCAGACGCCGGAGAGCTTGTAGATGAACGGCTTCGTCGTGTGCGAGTTCTCGACCACGTTCTGGACCGAGAAGTCGGACGTGGCGTGGGCGTAGGTCAGCGCGGCGAACGCGAACAGCACGCAGGCGAAGGCGCCGAGCGCGGCCGGCGTCGCCACCTGCCGCAGGGCGGCGTCGCCCGAGCGGGCGGCCCAGATCGGCATCACCGACTGGACCAGGGAGAGCGCCAGCGCGAGCGCCAACGCGAAATGTCCGACCTCGACGATCAAGCGGCGGTTCCTCGAGTCAATGACATCGGTTTTCGGCGTTCGGACATCGGTTTCAGCGCTCGGTGCGCGGTCCGAGGTTCGGGGGCGCGGCGTCGGCGGCCTTCGGCGGGTCCATTCTCACGGAGCCCTTGCCGTCCTTGCCGCCCTCCTGCCAGCGCCCCTGCGCCTTGAGCGCGTCGGCGACCTCGCGCGGCATGTAGGATTCGTCGTGCTTGGCCAGCACGGTGTCGGCGCGGAAGATGCCGCCCGGCTCGAGCGTCCCCTCGGCGACCACGCCCTGCCCCTCGCGGAACAGGTCGGGCAGAAGGCCGGTATACTGGACCTGGACGGTGGCGTTGGTGTCGGTCACGGCGAAGTCCACCGTCTGGTTCGGCCCGCGCTGGAGCGAGCCGTCCTTGACCAGGCCGCCGAGGCGGAAGCGCGTGCCCGGCCCGACGCCCTGTGCCGCCACCTCGCTGGGGGAGCGGAAGAACACGATCGAGCCGCTCATCGCCGACAGGATGAGCCCGACGGCGAGCGCCAGGACGGCGCCGCAGGCGGCGATCAGGATCAGGCGGCGGCTCTTGCGCGTCACGAGTGGGTCCGTCCCCGGCGGGTTGGTCCGGCCCCGGTGCCGACCTCACGGAGGTCGGCCCGGTGCGGGACCGTCCTCATTCTTGTCCCTCGGATGTCGGACGCGGCGCGTCCCGGGTCAAGTCGCCCGTGCCGGGACAGATCGTCAGGGGCGGACCGGAAGGCCGAGCTCCTTGGCCAGGGTGTCGAGCTTCTCGGCCGCGCCCGGGTCGGCGGCGAGCGCCATCCGCGCGCGGCTCAGGACCTTGCCGGCCTGCTCGGGATCGCCGAGGGCGCTGTAGGAGCGCACCAGGCGCTGCCACTCGTCGACGCTGCCGCCCTTGGCCGCGAGCCGGCGATCGAGGCCGGCGACCATGCCGCGGATCGCGGCGTCGCGCTCGGCCGGCGGCATCGCCGACACCGCGGCGGCCGCCGATTCGGTCTCGGCGCGGGATTCGGGTGTCGTGGCGTTCAGGGCGGCCGGAGGCGCGGCGCTGCGCCCATCGCGCGCCATGCCGTCGGCCGGCCTGCCAGACAGGCCGAGGTCGCGCGCGCCCGCTTCCAGGCTCGCGAGCGCCGCGGGATCGGACTTCAGCGCGACGCGGGCGCGTTCCAGCACCGTCTGCGCCCGCTCGGGCTCGCCGAGCACGCCGCGGGAGCGGGCGAGCCGCAGCCACTCGTCGGCGCTGCCGCCCTTGGCCGCGAGCCGCTCGTCGAGGCCGTCGACCATGCCCTGGATCGCGGCGCGCTGCTCGGGCGGCAGCCCGGGGGCGGACTTCGACGGCGTCCCGGACAATTGCGGTGCGGGCTCGCCCTTGAGCCGCGCCAGGTTCTCGCGCACCAGCCCGAGCCAGGGCGCGTCGGCCGGGCTCGTGTCGTTCAGGGCGGTGAGCTGGCGGATCGCTTCGGCCGTGTCGCCGTTCTGCTCGGCGGCACGGGCGAGGTAGAAGCGGGGCTTGGGCGCCTTCGGGTCGAGGGCGAGGGCGCGGGTGAGGGCGGCCTTGGCCTCCTCGGGCACGATGCCGTTGCCGGCCGCCACCATCGCCTCGCCCCAGTCGGACAGGGATTCGGCGGTCTCGCCCTTGATCCGGACGATCGCCGCGTAGGCCCGCGCGGCATCCTCGAACCGCCCGAGCCGCATGTAGACCGGCGCCAGCACGGCCCAGCCCCGCGCGTCGTTCGGGTCGGCGGCCAGCCGCGCCTCGATCTGGCCGACGGCCTTCATCAGGTCCTGCGCGCCCGACTGCACCGCCTGGCGGTCGGCCGGCGTCTGGGCCGGCAGGTCGGGCGAGCCGTAGAGGCCGTAGGCGAGCAGGGCGACCAGGGGGATCGTCGAGAGCGCGAAGGCCGAGGCCGCGCGGCGCTGGCGCAGGCGCGGCTCGGCCACGCTCGCCTCTCCGGGGCCCGGCGCGCGGCTCGCGCGCAGGAGCCGGCGGGCGGCCTCGGTGCGAGCGGATTCCGCCTCCGCCGGGGCGATCAGCCCACGATCGAGGTCGCGCTCGATCTCGGCGAGCTGGTCCTCGTAGAACGCCGTCTCGGTGACGGTGCCGGCCGCATCGGGGACGATGGCGACGCGGCGCGACATCGGCCAGAGCAGGGCCAGGACGGCCGCGGCGGTCATGCCCGCCAGAATGAACCAGATCGCCGTCATCGCACCTTCGAAGCGGTCCCGGTTCGCGCAAGGCGAGGCCGCGGCCGCTCCATCCCTTCGATTGATAAGACGGCCCCCGCTGGAGCCGAATGGCCGTGCCGCCGATGGTAGAGAGCGGGCACGGGCGGCACGATGCCCGCCCTCGGCGTCACGGTGTCACGCAAGTTTTTCGCGATGACAAGGGCGGACGGGACGAGAGCAAACAGGGCAAGGGCGACGGGACGGGAGCGACGGGGCGGGGGCGGCCGCCGCCACGGCCGCAGGGCTCAATGCCCGGCGGCGCCCTTGGGCACGTCGCCCGGCACCTCGAGCACGGCGCGCAGGCCGCCGAGCGCCGCCTGCTCGAGGCGGAAGCGGCCGCGATAGAGCGTGGCGAGGTCGGCGACGATCGAGAGGCCGAGGCCGGAGCCGGGCTTCGATTCGTCCATCCGCCGCCCGCGCCCGAGCACCGCCGAGCGCGCCTCCTCCGGCAGGCCGGGGCCGTCGTCCTCGATCGCCACGAGAAGGTGGGGATAATCGTGGGCATCCACCGCCTCGGCCCGGATCGCGACGCGGCCGGCCGCCCATTTCGAGGCGTTGTCGACGAGGTTGCCGACCATCTCCTCGAAATCCTGACGCTCGCCGCGGAAGCGCAGGCCCGGCGGCACATGGACCTCGTAGGCGATGTCCTTGTCGCGATAGATCTTCCCGAAGGTCCGCACCAGGCCGGCGAGCGCCGGCTCGACGTCGGTCGAGGTCCCGAGCGTGCCGGCGAGCGCGGCGGCGCGCGCCCGGTCGAGGTGGTAGTTCACCTGGTCGCGCATCACCGCCGCCTGCTCGCGGATCTTCTCGGCGAGGTCGGCCGGGGCGTCGGAGGCGCCGACCTCGTTGACGATGATCGAGAGCGGCGTCTTGAGCGCGTGGGCGAGGTTGCCGACCTGGGTGCGGGCGCGCTCCAGGATCTCGCGGTTGGTCTCGATCAGGAGGTTCACCTCGCCGGTGAGCGGGGCGATGTCGCGCGGATAGGTGCCGGTGATCCGGTCGGCCTCGCCGCGCCGGATCGCGCCCAAGGCCGCGCGCATCTTCTTCAGCGGCGCCAGGCCGAAGCGGATCTGCAGCAGGGTCGTCAGCGCGAGCGACAGGCCGAGCAGGCCGAAGGTCATGAACAGGGAATTGCGGAAGCGCTCGACGTCGTTGACGATCTCGTCGGCGGGGCCGGCGACGCGCACGGTGTAGCGCCCGTCCTCGCCGAGGTCGACGTCGCGCTCGATGATGCGGAGCAGCCGGTCGTCCTGCGCCCGCCCGTAGCCCTGGCGGATCTGCCCGACCCCCGCCTTGCCGTCGGGATCGGTGGCGGGCTTCAGGGGCACGCCGACCAGGGAGCGCGAGGTGCGCAGGTCCCGCGGCCGGGCGTCGGGCTTGCCGACCTGCCAGTACCAGCCCGACAGCGGCAGGTCGAAGCGGGGGTCGCCGAGCGTGAAGGCCCGGCTCTCGGTGTCGCTCGGGGTGACGAGGTCGGTGGCGAGGTTGTTGGCGAAGACCAGCAGCCGACTGTCGAAGGCCCGCTCGGTGGTCTCGCGATACAACGTCGTCAGGATCCAGGCGGCGATCAGCAGGATCGCGGAGCTGGCGAGCAGCGCCGAGACGGCGAGCCGCACGGCGATCGAGCGACGGCGGAGCGAGAACAGGCTGAGGACGGCGTTCATGGGTGGCGCATGCTGCGGCACGGGCGGCGGGACCGACCGCCGGGTGGGATACCGTGATCCGGCTCGGCGGGAAGGCTTCCCCTCGAGCCGACATGACGGTCGCGCTCGGTCGTAGCCCGCTCCGTCACACCCGTGCCGGCGGCTGGCTCGGGTCGACCAGGTAGCCCAGCCCGCGCACCGTCTGGATCAGGTCCACCGCGAGCTTCTTCCGCAGGCGGCCGACGAACACCTCGATGGTGTTCGAATCGCGGTCGAAATCCTGGTCGTAGAGATGCTCGGTCAGCTCGGCGCGGGAGACGACGCGGCCGGTGTGGTGCATCAGGTAGGAGAGCAGCCGGTATTCGTGGCTCGTCAGCTTGATCGGGTTGCCGTCGACGAACACCCGCCCCGAGCGGGTGTCGAGGGTGACGGGGCCGCAGGCGATCTGGCTGGTGGCGTGGCCGGCGGCGCGGCGGAGCAGCGCGCGGACGCGCGCCATCAGCTCCTCCATGTGGAACGGCTTGGTGACGTAGTCGTCGGCGCCGGCATCGAACCCGTCGACCTTGTCGGACCAGCGGTCGCGCGCGGTGAGGATGATGACGGGGGTCTTGATCCCGGCGCGGCGCCACTTCTGCAGGACGCTGACGCCGTCGGCCTTGGGCAGCCCCATGTCGAGGATGATCGCGTCGTAGGGCTCGCTCTCGCCGAGGTAGCCGCCCTCCTCGCCGTCGAAGGCCTTGTCGGCGACGTAGCCCGCCTCCTCCAGCGCGCTGACCACCTGCCGGTTGATGTCCCGGTCATCCTCGACCACGAGCAGACGCACGGATCACCCTCCCTCGAGCGACGGCCTTCCCGGCCGTCAGTACTGGCCCGCCACTTGGCCGGTCTTGGCGTCGACCATCACGTGCACGAAGTGGCCGTCCCGACGCAAGGCGGTCAGCATGTAGACGAGGCCGTCGGCGTGGCGGCACAGGCTCGCCCGCTGGATCTCGGCCCGCGGGATCACCGTGCGCGCGGCCTTGATCGCCGTCACCGGCGCGATCACCCGGCGCTCGGACACCTCCTCGCGCATGTCGGCGGGCGACAGGCACTCCTCGACCCGCAGCTGCGGCGGGCCGGGCGCGGCGACGGCCGGGGCCGCCTCGCGGGTCTCCTCCGCCGATATGCCGAGGCCGCCCGCCGCAAGGGCCGCGGCGGTCAGGCAGATCGCTGCGAGGGCGAGGGGGTAGCGCATGGGGAGGGACTGTCGGCCCGAGGCACTGAATGCGCCCTGAATGCCGCCGGCCGCGGACCCATGGCCGGGGCCGTGCGGGCGGAGGGTGGCTCGGGCGGCGGCGGGTCTCATCGAAGGTCCGTGGGAAGCTGCGAAGCGTTACGGCCGAGAACCGCAGCGGTTCCATCGCGCCCCGTGCGATCCACGGGGATGCGCGTCCGGCCGCCGCCGGACGGAGCGAGGATCGGCGACGAAGAGGCCATGCGCGACGACTGTCGAACGCCGAGGCCGTCGGTAGTTTATGCGCGAACCCGCCCAACGAAGACGCAGATGGCGCCCGAAGCGGCGGCCGAAGACCGCGAACGACCCAGCGCACCGCGGAACCAAGTTTGTAAATCGATTATTCTACTCTCGGTTGTATTCATCATGCGCGGCGGCTTCGGCCGCCCGCGTGAGGCGGGACCTGTCATGGCGATCGATCCGAACCACCTGTCGCAGACCGCGACGCTGACCTTCGCCGAGGAGTTCGACGCGTTCACGCCGTGGAACGGCACGACGGGCCTCGACACGGTCGGGGCGCCGCAATGGTCGACGAAGGTCCGCGCGACCGGGACGATGCCATACAACGATGAATTGCAATATTACGTCGCCGGCGCGGACGGCGCCGCGGGCGGCACGGCCGGCCTGCCCGACCCGTTCCAGGTCTCCGACGGCGCGCTGACGATCTCCGCCGCGCCGGCCGCCCCCGACATCCAGGGTTCGATCGAGGGGCAGACCTACACGTCGGGGATGATCAACACCTACCACAGCTTCAGCCAGACCTACGGCTACTTCGAGATCCGCGCGCAGCTCCCCGCGGCCCACGGCATGTGGCCGGCGTTCTGGATGCTGCCCGCGGACGGGAGCTGGCCGCCGGAGCTCGACGTGATGGAGATGGTCGGCGGCGACCCGAACACCCTGCGCAACACCGTCCACAGCCAAGTCTCGGGCAGCCAGCGGGTCGACGCGACGCATTACCTGGACGAGGCGAACGTCGCCGTGCCGGACATGACGTCGGGCTTCCACACCTACGGCGTCGACTGGGAGCCCGACACCATCACCTGGTACTACGACGGGCACCCGACCTTCCAGGTCGCCACGCCGGCCGATCTCAACAAGCCGATGTACCTGATCGCCAACCTCGCCGTCGGCGGGGCCTGGGCCGGCGACCCGGACGCGGCGTCGGCGCAGATGACGATCGATTACATCCGGGCCTATGCGAGCGCGCCGACCGCGGCGTCGCCGAGCGACACCTTCCACTTCCGCGACGCGAGCACCGGCGACGACCTCTACACGACGAGCGCGAGCGAACGGGCCTACGTCGCGCAGAACCTGCCGTCCTACACCGCGGAGGGCGTGGCCTGGATGGCGCCCGCCGCGAGCGCGGACACGGTGGACGTGTTCCGCTTCGTCGATACGCGGACGGGCGAGCACTTCTATACGGCGAGCCCCACGGAGCGCGACCACATCGACGCGATGATGCCGAGCTTCCACGACGAGGGCGTGGCGTTCCAGGCCTATGCCGACCCGGCGCTGGCCGGCGCCGACGCGCTGACGGTGCAGCGCTTCCTCGACACCGCGACCGGCGAGCACCACTACACGGCCGGCACCGCCGAGACGGCGGCCTTCGAGAAGGCCCAGGCCGGCGGCAGCTGGGTTCACGAGGGGGCGGCCTTCACGGTGCACGCGCCGTCGCCCGGAATGCTGGACCTGTGACCCTGCCGCAGGTCACCCGGAACGGGGTGATCGCGTCCGGCTGGCGCTGGCGGAAGACGGTGCGCTGAAGCCAGTTGCAGGCGGCCGACGGGCTCTCAACCAGGATCGCGGGGCCGCAGGGGAAGTCGGCCGGGATCTCGGTCTCGATGGTCTGGGGCCGGCCGTCGCGGTCCCAGGGCGGCGCATCGAAGGCGATCTCGGGGAGCATCACCCGGCGCCCGTCGGCGCCGAGGCTCTGCAGGCGGCGCGTGACGTGCAGCGCGCATTCGGCGCCGTAGGCGATCACCCGCGTCTGGCGCAGGGCGCCGCCGGGCGCGACCTCGGGCGTCAGCAGGTCCGTCGAGCGGACGCGGTAGGGCCCGTGCCAGTCGCCGGCGGTGTAGGAGACGAAGGCGCACAGCGCCAGGAACAGGCTCCCGCCGACCGCGTGGTAGAGCCGGGTGAGCCAGCGGTCGAGGGCGGCGCTCATCGCAGATCTCCCCGGAACAGCCGCCAGATCTGGCGGACGAGCGGCAGCCGGTCGATCCCGAACTGCGCCAGCGCGAAGGCCGTGACGGCGACGGCGACCGCCGCATGCTTCATCCGCCGGTAGTACCGGGCCAGCGCCCGCCGCTCGATCCGGTCGTCGATCACCGCGTCGAGGGCGGCGAGGCGGTCCGGCGTCTGGTGCCGGATGAAGCTGCGCCACTCGGTGCCGAACCGGACGACCAGCCGGTCCTCGTCCGGCTCGGTCGCGGCACGCTCGGCGTAGGCGCGGCGGATCAGGGTCTCGCCGAGGCCGTCGTCGGGGGGCGGCAGCACCCGGCCGACGCCCTCGCCGATCGCCGCGAGGGCCGCCCGGCGGCAGGCGGGGTCGCGCTCCGCCGGGCTTCGTGGTGTCGCGTCCATGCCGTCCCTCCGCGGATGCCAGCGTGTCGTTCGAGCACCCGCGTGGGCGTCCCGGCCGCGGACGGGGCCGTCGCTCCGGCGCTATCGCGCCGCGAGGCCGGCGGCGGCGAGGGCCGGCGCGAGCGTGTTGGCGGCGGTCGCGCGGTCTTCCAACGCGAGGCGGCGGAACACCTTCTCGGCGATGCCGGGCAGGCCTCCGGCGGCCTTCACGACGAAGCCCGGCACCTGGTCGGACGCCCGCTGCACCGCCGCGGCGATGACGGCCGAGCCGACCGGCACGGTGAGCACCTGCCCCTTGGCGGCGCCGGCCACCGCGTTGAGCGCGTAGTCGGTGACCCGGCGGACCATGCCCTCCACGACGGACTTCGACAGGACGTAGCCGAGCAGCGGCGCGAACCGGGCGATCAGCCCGGTCGCCAGGGCGACGAGGAGCGGCGTCAGCACCGCCTGCGCCGTCGTGGCGAAGCCGACGATCCAGTCGCCCCAGGGCAGCACGACGGCGCCCCCCGCCGCGGCGAGGGCGGGCGGGGCCGCGAGGCCGATCGAGAGGGCACCGGCGAGCGCCGGCGCCGCGGAGAAGCGGGACATGGTCGAATCCTTCGGCTGGGGTTGCGCGGCTGGACCCGGCCGGCACGGGATCTGGGATCGGGCGCGGCGGATCAGGCCCGGGCCTTCGCCGGCGCGGCCGCCGCGGCGAGCCAGGCCTCGATTCGGTGCCGCAGCCGCGCGAGCCGACCCGGCCGCGGCACGGTCGGCACCAGGACCGGGGTCGCGACGCCCGGGTCCGTGACCGCGGCGACGGGGGCCGCGATCCGGAGCCGCGCGGCGTTCACGGTCGGGCGCGGCAGGGCGACGGCGTAGGCGGTGACGAGCTGCTCGGCCTCGGCGCGGCGGCGGGGCAGGATCGCCGCGGGCTTGCGCCACAGCAGCAGCGCGTCGGCGGCACCGGCCGCGTCGCCGGCGTTGATCCGTCTCAGGACGGTCGAGCCGGCGAAGGCCGCCGGGCCGATGTTGTAGCAGAGCGAGACGAGGGCATCGAAGGCGTGCGGCCCGACCGCCGCCGTCAGGCCGTCGCGGACCGCGGCGACGTAGGTCGCGACGTCGCGCGCGAAGATCGCGTCGCACTCGGCCGCGGTGATCGCGAGGCCGGGGACGACGCGGGGGCGCCCCGCCGCGGAGGTGTGGCCGACGCCGATGGTCCAGACGCCGACGGAATCGCGGTAGGCCGTCAGCCGCCGTCCCTCGCGCGCGATGAGGCACGCCTCGCCGATGGGGGTGAGATTCATGGGGATCTCCGGGGCGGGGAACGGCGGACGGTGCGGCGGGCGCCCGGCCTCAGCCCAGCTGCTGCGCGCCGAAGGACGCGTCGGCCGCGGCCACGTAGCCGTCGGCCCCCGTGAACCGCACCCAGACCTCGACGCCGTCGCCGGCCGCGAGCTTCAGGGTCGTGGCGAGCGACAGGGCGGTGACCCCGTCCACCAGCGCACCGGTCGCGGCGGCGCGGCCGCGCCCGGCGGGGGCGCCGTTCCGGTAGAGCTGGACCTCGAAGGCCGTCGGCGCGCTCGCGTTGTTGCGCTTGTAGGTGAGCATGGCCAAGACCCGATAGAGGCCGGCCTCGGGGGCGGTGAAGCGGTTCGTCGCGGCCGCGAACGCGCCCTGGTCGTTGCTGTCGGCGATGTTGAACTGCACCTTCGTCCAGGCGCCGGCCGGGACGTAGTTGTCGAAGCTCGTGGTCGCCGCCGCCATGGCGAAATTGCTGATCCGCGCCCAGCCCGTGCCGGTGTACCACTTGAGCGCGGTCGCGGTGCTGTCGGCGTAGAGCTGCCCTTGCGCGAGCCCCGTCGTCGGGTCGGCGGCCAGCGGCGCGAGGCGCACCGCCCCGCTGGCCTCGACGGCGAACGCCTCGGCTGTGGCCGTGGTGCCGGCCGGCGTGGTGCGCAAGCTGATCCGCGTCGGCTGCGACGCGTCCGACCACGCCTCCGAGGCCAGGAAGGCGACCTGCACCCGCGGCGCCGACGCGTAGCCGGAGGCGCCGTAGCCGTATGCGGAGAGCTGCCCGATCGCGGCACCCGGCGGGAGGGCAGCCGGCGCGGCGGCGCTCCCGGCCGCGGCCCGGAAGGCGAGGTGTCCCGCGGCGTTGGCGCCGTAGCCGTCGAGGACGAGCCGCGGCGTCGTCCCGTCGGCGCCGGAGACCCGCAGCACCGTCTGGGGCGGCGCGTCGGGAAGCGCGCCGGCATGGGTGCCGATCTCCACCGGCCCGGCGATCCGCCCGAGGGCGAGCCGGCCGGTCGCCGCCGAGACCGAGAGCGCGGTCGAGAAGCTCGCGCCGTCCGGGCTCACCTTCAGGGCCACGTCGTCGGCGCCGAAGGTGCCGAGCAGCGCCCGCGTCGAGAACCCGGTCTGGAACGCCAGGCCGGCATCGCGCGCCGCCGCCTGCTTGTTGAGGGTGAGCCGCACGCTGCCCGAGCCCGGCGTCGCGTCGTCCCAGGAGAGCAGAGCGGCCTCGGACTTCACCGCCAGCCGGTTCACGGCGTCGGCCGCGGTGCCGATCCCGAGGCGGGCGAGGTTCTGGAGGCTCGCCAGGGTGGCGCGGAAGCTCGTCCAGGCGCTGCCGGTGAAGATGTAGAGGTCGCCCTCGTCGGCCACGAAGGCGAGCCAGCCCGGTCGGGGCGCGAGCCCGACCCAGACCCCGTCCCGGAAGCAGGCGACCTGGCCCGACAGCCCGGCCCAGGCCCCGGTGGGCGCGGCCGCGACGACAAGGTAGCGGTCGCCCTCGACCGGGGCGGCCGGCGGCGCGGCGAGGTCCTTGTCGAGGCAGGCGAGCTGCACCAGCGCGTCGAGCTGCACCAAGGCCTCGTTGTGGGTGACGTGCTTCTGCGCCTGGTTGGCCGCGATCAGCGGCAGCGCGAGGTTCTGCGTGGTGTCCGGCATCGGCGGGCTCCGTCGAGGGATCGAGGTGTCACCCCCGGCGCACGGCGACGCGCGCGCGGGTGGCCGGACCCGGCCCGAACACCGCCCCGACCTGCGCGACGGCGATGTCGAGCACCGCCTGCGGGCCGCCGAAATCCGCGGCCTCGTCGGCGTAAAGCAAGCTCGGCCCGGCGGCGGCGAGGCTGCGAAGCCCGTGGCCGTCGGCGGCGAAGACGGTGACGGCGTAGGCCTCCACCGCCTCGTCGAGGGGAATGTCCGCGACGTCCCAGCTGTCGGCGTCGCGGCGCGCCCGGCGGATCCACGACAGGCGCACGCCGCCGGGCTCGCGCCGGGCGCGGAGGTGGACCGGGCTCGACGGCGCCAGCGCCGCGAGGCCGGCGGCGGCGAAGATCTCGACGAAGCACGGGTCGCCGGGATCGCGCGAGGCCGGGCCGATCCGGTAGCGGAACCGGCGCCCGGCCTCGTCGAGCCGGTCGACGAGGGGAATCACCGCGCCGTCGTCGAGGCGCACGATCAGGCTTCCGGCCGGGGCCGGGCGCGATGCCGCCGCCTCGCTGCCGGCGAGCCCGCGCAGCAAACGGCCGAGACGGAACGTTTCGGGCCCGACGAGCACGGCCTCCTGCGCCGCGATCACCTCCACGCTGCCGTCCGGCGCGATCACCGCGAACAGGTTGCCGCCGGCCAGCATCGCAGGCAGGTCGAGGCTGCCGAGCGCGCCGGCGTTGCGCAGGGTCGCGTCGAGGCGCGTCGCGCGGTCGAGACGCCAGAGCGGCCCCGGGGGCAGCGCCGTCAGCGTCCGCCCGAGGCAGGCCGGGTAGTCGGCGGTGCCGTGGAGCGTCAGCGGCGCGCCCGCGCCGTCCGAGCGCCAGATCGCCAGCGCGCCGGGCCACGGCTCGGCGGTCGCCGCGAGGTACTGAAGCGCGGTCGGGGTTCCGCGGTCGGCGGGCAGGTCGAGGGCGAGCGCGAACGGGGCGCCGGCGAGCAGCGGAGGCCGGACGGGCCGGGTCGTCGACGCGCGGCGCGCCGGCCGCGTGCCCGGCCCGTGCAGCGGCACGCCGCGGGTCTCGAGCCGGCGGCCGGCCGGCCCGTCGTCGATGCGCACGATGCGCTGGAGGCCGGCCGGCGTCGCCAGCAGATCGCCGGGCTCGAGATCGAGGCGTCGCGGGCTGAGCGTCAGCCCGGCGGTGTCGCGGCCCGCGATGGCCCGGTCGAGGAGCGCCTCGGCAAGGTTTTCTGCGGTCTCGCGCCGGGTGACGACCGCCACCTCGATCCGGGTCTCGCGCCGCCGGCCGCCGGCCGGCCGGATCGCGGCGGCGGACGCGCGGCGATAGTCCGGGTTCTCGGAATCGGTGAAGCCGATCTCGATCGAGCGCGGCAGGCCGCTCTCCTCGGCGCGCACCCGGCGCAGCGGCGCCTCGTCCTCGGAGACGCGCACGAGGTCGTCGTCGGCGATGATCACCGCCGCCTCGCGCCGCGGCCCGCGCAGCCGCAGGGTGCCGGCGACCGCCGACACGTCGAGGCCGTAGAGCTGCGCCAGCGGCTCCAGGGCGGCGCGGGCCGAGAGCGGCCGGTCGATCACCGCGCCGTCGAGGTAGGCGGCGGCCTCGATCGCGATCGGCACGGCGACGCCGAGGTCGGACAGGATCCGCTCGATCAGCCGGTCGAGGTCGCAGCCCTCGATCCGGCCGGTGATCCAGTGGCCGACCCGCCAGTTGCCTGCATCGGCCCAGACCGAGCCCTGGTCGGGAAAGGCCGGGTAGGGCCGCGCGTCCCAGGCCCAGACGAAGACCGCGCCCGGGTCGACCATCGGCCCGCCGTAGACGGGCGAGAGCGGGTTGTCGGCGGCCGCGAAGCCCGCCGCGACGGGATCGAACCGCGACAGGATCGCCTCCAGGCCGCGCAGCTGGATCAGCTCGTCGCGCAGGCCGCGCGAGGCGGGCGGAAAGGCGCTCTCGGAGGATTTCGGGTCGGGGAAGACGTTGGGTCCGTTGGTGCCCTTGTCGACCGCCGGCACGCCGATCTCGGTGAGCCAGATCGGCTTCCCGCGCGGCACCCAGGCCGTGGCGCGGGTCTCGACCCCGCCCGCCCGCTCGACGTGCGCGCTCGACCACCAGCCGACGAGGTCCTTGGGCCGGAACGTCCACGGCTTCCCGTAGGCACCGTCGGTGATCGGGCTGCGGCGCTGCGCGGCGCGGGCCTCGTCGTCGGCGTAGTACCAGTCGAACGCCTCGCCGCCGCCGAGCCGGGCCTTGAGGAAGCCGCGGTCGTAGATCGTGTCGGTCTCGGCGAGGTCGGCCTGCGCGGGCGTGTCGCGAAAGTCCGAGATCGGCGGATAATAGTCGATCCCGACCGCGTCGATGCTCGGGTCGGAAAACAGCGCGTCGAGGGGGAAGCGCACGCTGGCGCCGCCGTCGCGGACCTGGGCGCCGTACTCGGTCCAGTCGGCGGCGTAGACGAGCTTCACCGACGGCCCGAGCCTCCGGCGCACCGTTCGGGCGAGGTCGATCAGCGCCGTTGCCGCCGGGCAGGTCTCGCCCGCGCCGCGCACGCGGGTGAGGCCGACGAGCTCGCTGGCGAGGACGAAGCCGGAGAGCGGCGTGCCGGCGGCCGCCCAGCCGGCCGCGAGGTCGGCATAGTGCAGCACCTGCCGGCGATAGCCCTGCGCGCCGGCGAAGTAGGCCAGCACCTGCGCCTCGGCCGCCGCCGTCCCGTCCGGGCTGCCGGGCTGGCCGGGGGCGGGATCGCAGGTGATGCGGCCGCGCCAGGGGTAGGCCGGCTGGCCGACGCTGCCGGGCGCGTAGGGATCGGGCAGCGCGTTGCCGGCGGCGACGTCCATCATCACGAACGGGTAGAGCACCACCGCGAGGCCGCGCCGGACCAGCTCCGCCACCAGGCGGCCGAGGCCGGCATCGGAGGGCGTGCCACCATAGGCCGGCGTGCCGTCCGGCGCGGCGGAGACGGGCGCGACCTGCGTGCGGTCGAGGCCGGCCACGAGCCAGCCGTCGCCGGTGGTCGCCTTGTCGCGGATCTCGACGCGGGGCGCGACCGTGCAGTGCCCGGCGCGCAGGTCGTCGCCGAACCACGCCACCACCACCGCGATGCGGGCGAGGTTCGGGCACAACGCCTGCAGCGCGTCGAGCGACGCGACCACGTCGGTCGCCGCCTGGAGCTGGAACCGGTTGGCGGCCCGCGTCCGGCCGAGGCCGAGATCGACCGTGACCGGCATCGGGTCGAGGCCGAACTCGGACGCGCCGGGGATCAGGTTCACCGCGCGGATCAGCGGCGCGACGCCGTTGACCGGCCGCACCACCTCGAAGGCGAATTGCGGGATGCGGTTGCCGTAATCGGCCAGGGGCAGCCCCTCGAACACCACGTAGGCGAGGCCGCGATAGGCCGGCGCGTCGGCGCCCTCCTTGGCGACGATCAGCGGATCGGGCGCCTGGTCGGCCGCGCCGGCATGGACCCGGCAGGTGATCGCGGTGCGGTCGAGCTCGATCCCGTCCGCCCAGATCCGCCGGACGAGGGCGATCTCGCCCTCGCACAGGCCGACCGCGAGGTTGGCGAAGTAGGCGTAGCGCGTCCGCACGGTCTTCTGCCCGCCGCCGCCCTTCGCCGGGGAGGACGCCCGCTCGACGGCCGTGTTGGCGACCTCGAGCGGCCGCGTCGCCCAGATCAGGGTGCCGCCGAGTTTCGCCCGGCCGTAGACGCGCGGCACCGGATCGCCCTCGGTCGAGGACAGGCCGGCGACGTCCGACAGCCGCGGCCCGGCGACGAAGCGCGGGCTCGTCCCCGCCCCGAACAGGGCGCCGTCGAGCCCGGCCCCCGCCGCCGCGCCGGCCACCCGCCCGACCACGCTCCCGATCGGCCCGCCGAGCGCGGTCCCGACCGCCGCCCCCGCCGTGGACAGGATCAGCGTGGCCATGGCGGGCTCCGTGGGACCGAGCGAGCCGCGATTGCGGCTCATACAAATTTTTGTATAGTCTTGGGGATCGTTCTGCGTCGTGAGGCCCCGACATGGCGGATCGTGCGAAGGCGGTTGTGTTTCGCGGTGGTTCGCTCGACGACCTGCCTGGCTTCCCCCGCGACGCGCGCCAAGCGGGCGGGCACCAGATCGATCGGCTCCAGCAAGGCTACGAGCCGGACGATTGGAAGCCGATGGCGACGGTCGGGCCGGGTGTCCGGGAAATCAGGATCCGAGAGGCGAATGGGGCGTTCCGGGTGATCTTCGTCGCGAAGCTCGCCGATGCGATCTTCGTCCTGCACTGCTTCCGGAAGACGACCCAGAAGACCGCCCGCGGCGACCTCGCGGTCGCCTAGCGGCGCTAAGCGCAACTGATCGAGGAGATCGGGCGATGAGCGACGAAAACCGCTTCGAGAGCGTCTGGGACGCGATCGAGGATACGCCGGCCCAGGCCGCGAATATGCGCCTGCGGTCGCAGCTCATGATGGCCCTTCGCGACCACATCGCGCGCGAAGGGCTGACGCAGGTCCGGGCCGCCGCGATCCTCGGCATCACCCAGCCGCGGGTGTCGGACCTGATGCGCGGGCGCATCGACCTGTTCGCCATCGAATCGCTGGTCACCATGATCGCGGCGGCGGGCCTGCAGGTCGAGCTGCAGGTGGCGCGCGCCGCCTGACGGATCGCGCCACGCCCTCACCCCGCCCCCGGGAAACGGAACACCCCGACCAGGTGCCGCCGCCACCACGGCGTGAAGGCCACCTCCGTCACCGCGGCGCGGTCGTGGGCGTGGATCATCCCGGCCTGCGTGGTGATGGCGCAGTGGCGGGCGGGCAGGTGCGCGCGGAAGGCGAAGAGCAGCACCTCGCCCGGCGCCGGCCCGTGGCGCGCGAGGTCGGCCGCGACCGGGACGAGGTGGCGGGCGGCGGCCTCCGTCAGCGGGTCGGTGCCGGGGGCAGCCGATTCCGCCCAGGTGCCGGAATAGGGCGGCGGCGCCTCGGGCTCGTCGCCCAGAAGGCCGCGCCAGACGCCGCGCAGCAGGCCGAGGCAGTCGCAGCCGACGCCGATCAGCGAGGCCTGGTGCCGGTAGGGCGTGCCGAGCCAGAGCCGGGCCTCGGCCGCGACCGCGGCACCGTCGAGCGGGTCGCGCATGGGGCGTCCTTTCAGCGGAACAGCGAGCCGCCGTCGAGGCCGGGACCCGCGCCGGGCGCGTAGCGCACGACGAAATCGTTGCCCGGCATGTGCGGGAAGCCCTGGAAGTTCAGGGCGTTCGCGAAGGTGCCGCGGCAGGTGGCGAGGCGCTTGTCGCAGCCGGCGACGAGGGTGAAGGCGTCGCCCGGCGCGATGCCGCGCGGCGGCGCCTCCCACAACTCGATCAGGGTGCCGAGATGCGTGCGCACGTCGCCGGACAGGCCGGCATTGGCGCCCGCGGTCCAGCTCAGGCGGCCGCCGCTGAACAGCCCGTCGGCGAAGGTACCCGCGACCGCCGCGGACAAGGTGCCGGGCTCCGGCAGGCCGTCGACCGTGCCGTCGGTGCGGAACCGCGCGACGTCGACGCCGCAGCGGGCGTCGCCGAGGTCGGCGCCGCAGGTGGCGCGGTAGCTGCGGCCGCGCTCGGCGTCAAGCCGGTCGGCCAGGCCCCGCACCTCCGCGACGAAGGCGTCGCCCGCCCGGCGGATCTCGCCGAGCGTGCCGACGTCGAGCAGCAGGCGGGTGTCCGGGTCGGTCCAGTCCACCAGCCAGGTCTCGATCCCGGCGCCGTCGTAGAGGCCGCCGGCGATGTCGGCCTCGGTCAGCCCGAGGCTCGCG
This sequence comes from Methylobacterium sp. J-092, assembly GCF_022829325.1. Lineage (NCBI taxonomy): Bacteria > Pseudomonadati > Pseudomonadota > Alphaproteobacteria > Hyphomicrobiales > Methylobacteriaceae > Methylobacterium > Methylobacterium sp. J-092. The sequence continues at coordinate 60,093 of NZ_JAKSXU010000128.1, forward strand.
AGCGCGCCGGAGACGTCGCCGCCGGAGACGGCGAAGCCAAGCTCGGCCGCGGCTTCGGCCGCTTCCAGCCCGGTGCGGGCGGCGTAGGTCAGGCCCGCCACGGCGAGGTCGCGGTCGTGGTCGGTGAAGCCGAGGGCGACGCCGTCGCGGCGGCGCAGGGCCCAGCATCGGCAGAGGGTGGTGACCCCGCCGGCGCGGTGGGCGGCGAAGGCGGGCGGCAGGTCGCGCATGGTTCCGAACTCCCTACGGCACGATCTCGACGAGCGGCACCTTCGGGATCTCGCCCGCGGCGAACGCTTCGAGGTTGACGACGAGGTCGTCGGTGTCGAACCGGACCGGCACGTCGAAGGCGAAGCCCGCGGTGATCACGGCGCCGGCCGCCGGCACCGAGCCGGCGCCGAACACGACCAGCCCGGTCGCGGGATCGCAGGCGAAGCCCGCGGCCGCCACTTCGATCCCGGCGACCGCCACCCGCACGCTCCCCGCGACCGGCTTGGCGATCGTCCGCCGGTAGGGCGTCGGCCCGGCGCCGTAGGTCTTCGCCAGCGGGAAGGCGGCGGTCGCGCCGTCGCCGATGCCGAGGCGCTGGTCGGTCGGCGCCGGCACCCGGCCCGGCGGCCCGGAGCGGAAATCGGCCCGGTCGCGGTAGCGGAAGCCGTAGAGCCGCCCGCGCCGCTCCTCGAAGAAGCTCAGAACCGCATGGAGCGTGTCGAGCGAGCGGATGCCGAAGCCGGCATCGTAGCGCCGGCGCGAATCGGCCCAGCGGCTGTTGCGGTGCTCCCGCCCCGAGGCCAGCGTGACGATCTCGGTCAGCCGGCTCGGGCCGCCGCTGCCGCGCAGCGCCACGTCGAGGGGAAAGGACACCTCGTGGAAATCGTCCGGCATCGGTCCTCCTCCGATCATAGCGCCCGCTGGCCGCGCGCCACGGCGCGGGCGAGGCTCGCGGTCACCTGCGCCTCGGACTTGCGGAACGAGGTTGCGTCCGGCGTGGCGATGTTGACGGTGACCGCGACGGGCCGGCCGCCCGATCCGGCGCCGACCCCGAGGCGGCCGTCGGGGCCGCGGCGCAGCGGCAGGATCGCCTCGGGGCCGGCCTCCCCCATCAGGCCGGTGCCGCCGCTCATCGGTAGCTTATTCGAGTTGATCAAATAGTAGGCGGGGCTCTACCAGATTCGACTTCACGCGAAGGTCTTACACGAACGAGAAACAAGGGATGTTTGCCTGGCCTTGGTGAAAGCACGTGATACGCCGTCGCAAATCAGCGAATTGCCTATCGCCTTGTGACTGCAACCGCGACGGCAACCGAGCTACCGTAGTGCGATAGCTGTGAATGGCGGTCGCCAGCACAAAAGTGTACCTGCCCCTTAGATTCTTTGCGGTAGCCAGGAACATCCGCTTTCAGGCTCTCAAAACGCAGTTTTAAACGACTGGGTAAGGTGAAATGCGGTTTAGCTACACTCAGTCAAAAGATGTCTCCCAAGCAGCCTATCGTGTAGCCCCCCCCCCTGAGCATCGGCCGGCTTTGTCAATCAGGATCTGTGCTGTCTTGGAATTAGTCGGCCCGATGTGTTCTGGGCTGCAGGAGGAGTAGCCCCGCAGACCAAATCAGCGAGACCAGGAAGCCTCCGGAGAGAGCTGCCGCGGCGCCGTACGGTCGGCCAAGCAAGTGCAGCGTGAGTAGCGTCAGCCCGAACCCAAACACGCCCCGGATCGTGATCCCCGCCAATCGTGCCATCGCCGCTCCTCCGACGCGGCGATGCAGGATCACGAACGTACTTGTGAGGGTGACGGGGTAGGCGGCGACGACACCGGTGAGCGACGGCCCCAGGGCTGTGCTGAGGGCCAGCACGGCAGAGACGAACAGGGCGACGGCAACCGCCCGCACCAACAAGTCACGAGCGCTCGGTCTAGCGACGGAAGCGCCAGGTGCAAGGGTTCCCGGTCGGGCGGGCCGGGCGAGGATCAACCCGGAACCGTAGACGGTAACGTTCAGTAGGAACGCCCTTCCCGGTGTCCAGGAGACTACGGATATGGCCATGGCTGCGGCGATCCAGACCAGCGCCGCAGGACCGAGCGCTGACACAAGCGCTCGATCCATGGCGCGTTTGGCGTAGACGATCAGGAACAGGCCCGTGGCGGCGTTCGCCGCAAACCCGTTGAGGGCCGCCGCCGAGACGAAGGCGGCGTCGTGTTCGAGGACCATGAACACGTAGACCGGCCCGGCCGTGACCGGCAGACTGATAATCAACGCGCCCCAGACCGGTCCGCGCATTTCGGCCAGCACGGATGCGAGCACCACGACGGTCCCCGCGGTCAACGCCCGAACGAGCGCCGCGACCCAGATGGCGTCCAACATCGCCCCCCATGACCCGGTTAAGGGTGCCGCCGTTGGGCCTGCTTATCCCGCTCCGCGCTCGGAGGGATACCATCAGAATGCTTCCTGAGACGGAAAAACGGATCAGGCCAGGGGCAACGAGCCCCCCGCCTTGTAACTATGGTCCGTTCGGCCAGCAGACCAACACTCGGCATTAAAGCACGTCTCGTGCAGAGCAGAACTCACTATACTGACGAATAATGGCTGCTTTCGGGAAGCTCCAATGATAATGCGATCGACCGAGTTGGGTCGGGAGTAGCAGTGCCACTTTTATGCAGGTGACAAACGTCTCAATTCCGAGAATTGGATGACTCGGGAATTATGCACCTGCTTAGTACCTGTGCTTTCCTGCAAGGGCGGTCGCTCTTCCCTACTCGCATACACATAGGGAAAACGCTGCTAAGCTCTTGATTTTCCTACAGTTGCAAGAGTCTCCGCTGCGACACGAACTCTTGCGTCGTTTAAGCAGCGGCGACAGCCGGCATCCAAGCGACCCTACGGTTCGACGAAGTCGCGGGGGGATTTAAGTTCCGGACAAGGCGGCGTTCAGGCCGCCGCCTCGATTGTCAGCGGCGCCTTGATGTCGGCAATGGCCTGGAACTCGTCGAGGAACTCCGGCCGGTTCTGAACGAGGTAGCGAACGACGCGGCCGTTGCCGAGTAGCTTAGACAGGTAGCCGCGCACCACGGTTAGTTCCAGGTTGTCACGGCCGTAGGTCTCCTCGATCGACGTAACCGCTTCCTGCAGCTTGGCGAGCTCGCGATCCATCCGCGCCAGCGTCTCGGGCGTCACGCCCTTGACCGTCTTGCGCGTCCCACCGTCCACCAGACCGGATTGCGGGGTCATGGCCAGGATCGCGTTGGCGTAGTTCACCGTGTAGTTGTTCGCACCGACCATTAGTTCGGCGGTTTCGATCTGACGGATAGGCCGCATCTTCTGCATCGTCTCGAAAACTGCGATGGGGCACTGCTTGTCCCGCAGGAGTGACACGGCCTCGTCGCAGATGCCGTCCAGCATGCGCACCCTGCGACGGACGCTTTCGGGGCGGACGCAAAGCGCCGCCGCGATCTTGTCGGCAGACACCCCGCGCTCCATGGCACGTACGATCATCGCCCGTTCCTGCACCACGGATAGGCGATTGATGCGCCGGTTATAGGTTAACGCCTCGTCATCCGTGGAGACGAGGCATTCCACCTCGGTTCGCTCAAGGTCTTTCAGAACCTCCACCCGCAGGTGTCCGTCGAGGAGCAGGAAGAAGCCAGGCATCTTCCTGTCGCGAGCGACGACGGGAGACTCGACGAGACCGATTTCGCGGACGGACGCGGCGATCTGGGTATACTTTTGACTGATTTTCACCGTGGGGCGCAGGGCCTTCACCGGCAGTAGCGAGGCGAGGCTCACGTTCACGAGGTCCGGCTCGAACGCAAGTGAGAATGGGCAGGTTGGAACCGGAGCGATCATGACGGCCTCGCTGTCAGGCGTTGATGAAGGTCGAGCGGCATGGTCGCAAGCCCCTCGGCGCGAAGCAGGTTCACGAAATTTTCGTCCGATCTGAGGACCCGCAACGCTTCGACCGTGAACAGGAGGCGGGTCTGTGTGACCTCGGCCTTCTTCACCAGGAGCCGTTTCTTGTCCGCCTCCTGATGGTACATCCGCATCAAGGCCTCAGTGGACATGGGGCGCCTCACTCCGTCCTTTCGGCCGTAGGCGCTCTTGGACAGCCCGCGCCCGCTCCGACGCCGCGCTTCGAGGAGACGGCGCGCCTTGGCCAGCTTGCCTCCCGACAGCTTGCGCTCCGAGTAGGCCTGCGCAAGCAGAGCCTGCTCCCCCTCGTCGTCGGAGCGAGCTATCTCCAAGGCGACGCTGACGGGAAGGATCCCCGTCTCGACCGCCGCGATAAGTCGCTCCTCGCCACGCTCGATCAATCCGACGATCATGTTCACCCACTGCTGAGTGCACCCAATCTTCTTCGCGATCTGTCCCTCGTCGTATCCGCGTTCCTTGAGGCCAGTGATGTCGTGCAGGAGGTCGACGGGTCGATGGTGGCGACGGGCGCAGTTCTCGACGATGCTCATCACGAGGCAGTCGCGCTCATCGGCCTCGATCACGATGGCGGCCACCTCGGTCTGACCCAACCGAACGCAGGCTTCGAGCCGCCCCTGCCCGCAGACGAGGCCATAGAACGGCATGCCATCCTGATCCGGTAGGACCGTCGCGGTCACCGGCCGTTTCAGTCCGACTAGGGAGATGCTCTCTACGAGCTCCTCGAACTTGCGGCGGTCGCGCATTCTCGGGTTCAGGACGGCGACCCGGTCGATCGGGATCATCCGGACGCATCGGTTCGTTTGAATAGTCATGCCGCATCCTCGAAGGGCGCTCGAGCGCAGAGCGCGAAGAACGTGTCCAGGGTCTCGAAGCGGTAGGCGTCGAGCGAGAGGCCGTTGCGTTCGGCGAGGCGAAGCCGGGGATCGGTCATGTCCACGCCGGGAAGCAGGTAGTGGTCGAGCACCGTCGCGTTGCCGTCATCCATTCGGATCGCGACCGTGATGTCGGGCGCCAGCACGGCGTCCAGACGGATGCGCCAGCGCAGGGAGCCAGCCGGCGTTTCCCGGCATCGTGCGATCACGACCGAGGCCGTGAACTCGCCGTTGACGGTCAGGAGGTCGCTGACAGGATCCCGTTCCGCGGACCCGCCTACACGTCGAATACCCTCCATCACCATGGCGACAGTCTCCGGATGCATCCGGCGTAGCGTCCGGTTGACCTCGACGTACCGATAGTCGTGCTCCGGCTCGTAGCCGATGAGGGTGTAGGCCCGCAGCAGGCTGCCGAACCTCCGCCGGTACACGCTGCTCGACGGCAACTCTCCCCGCTCGTCGATGGCCACCCCCGAGAGCGCCCCCTGGGCCTGCAGGAGACTTCGTAGGAGGTCGAGCAACTGGGCGTCGTCGTACCGACGGCTGCGAGCCTCGACGATGGCACGCGCACGCTCGAACCAGATCTCCTCCACCAGCGGCTGGAAGGCGTGCCTCGCCCGAACCCACATCCCGGGGGCGTTCACGACGCGGCGTTGCTTCAGCTTGAAGGATCGCCGGTTGAAGACGTTGTTGCCGACGTACTTCTCGTTGGTCAGGACCTGGTGCACCGTGCCCCGGGTCCAAGGATGCCAAAGGTCGGTCCGGACGCCCTCGTGGTTGAGCGTGGCTGCGATCTCGGCTTCGCCGCGGCCGTCCTCGACGAACATGCGATACATCCGACGGACGGTACGGACCTCCTCGTCGGGCCCGGGCACGAGGATCACGCGGTCGGTCTGGAAGCTCTTTCGCTGACCGATGACGAGCTCTCCCTTTGGGACGCCCGCCTCGTCCACCAGCAGCCGTCGTAAACCGAAGCCTGCCATGCCGCCCTGGCGGAACCCCCTCTCGACAAGTCGGCACTGGCCCGCGAACACCTTCACCGAAAGCTCGCGGCTGTGCTCCCGCGCCATGACGCGCTTAACCGCCTTGAGGAGGACCGAGCTCGTCGTGCCGTCGTTGTCGAACTGCTCCGCGCAATAGTGGACCTGGATGCCGGCGCGCGAGCACAGGAACTCGTAGTGGGCGCTCTCATCCGCGTCCTGGAACCTGCCCCAGCGACTGATATCGTAGGCGAGGATCGCCTGGAAGTCGGCAGAGCCGGAGGCGACGTCGGCCATCAGGCGCGTGAGACCCTCGCGTCCGCCTAGCGTGAGGCCGCTGCGCCCGGCATCCTCGTAGACCCTGACGACCTCGAAGCCCCGTACTTCCGCGTACCTTCGGATTTCGGCCAGCTGGTTCTCGATGGAGAACTGCTGGGGGTCGGTCGACATCCGGACATAGGCGACGGCTCGGGTCGATCCCCGGGTCCCTGTATCCCCTGCCACTTCCTTTCGATCCATTCCGCCACGCCCCGCAAGGGTTCGGGCTCGGCCCCGCATCGGGTCCGTTACCCAGATGCAACAAGAGCGCGTGGAGGCTGGAATGTCTTTTCCGAAGAAGGGCAATTCTTTTCATGGCGGTACGGACGGAAACCCCTCATACGACCATGCGGACACGTTCGCAGAGATGGTCTCTGCGGTACTGCGCCGCTCGGTGGGCGGCCGCCCCTCGGCGGTGAAGCTCGTGGCGCGGTGGACCGGTGCACGCGAGCGAACGGTCAAGAATTGGTTCGCTGGTTCATGCGCACCGAAAGGGGACCACTTCCGCGACCTTGTGCGGCACTGCCCCGAGATGCTGGATGCGTTCTTGGTGTCCGTTGACCGGCAGGACCACCTCGCCCTCGCCAAGGTCATTCAGGTTGAGGCCGCGCTGCTGGACGCCCTAGCCGCCATCGCGAGGCTCAAACAGTAGGCAAACCGTTCGATCGCTGAAAGATCAGGATGGATGTTGATGCATGCTAGCCAGCAGCAAGCCTGGTTAACAAATCTTTACTGCGAAGTTGATTGCGCGAGTGGGTTTCGCGATAGCGCCGCCGATCCTTGCCATTGCGATCGGATCCTTGAAGGCATGCAGGATCAAGTTGCCTAGGTGCGCCAGCGATCTCTACACCTACGTGATCGAGTACGCCAGCAGGAGCAGTGCGTTGGCTATATCCGGTACCCCCGCCGAACACGTGAAGCTCGTCACCGACTTGGCCGGCAAAACGAGCTCTTACGACGTTCCTCACCGACTGCATAAGCTGCATGATGCATCCGCTGCAGATTTCAGAAATGTCAGCACGAACGGTGTAGTCAGGCGGCGACGAGCCTATCAGATGTTGCGCATTGCGAGGGTCTTTTATCCCACGAAGATCCCTGCACCGGATCTCGAAGCTGTGGAGTTCACAAAAATCTACCTTCTGGCCGAGAAAAACGAAAAGGGATGGCCTTCACGGCAGCCCAAGACGATTTGCTCGCAGATTGTGCTGCCCAGCATACACCCGAAGATCATGAAAAACTGTGAATGACTGCTTGCGGGGACCCTTACGCGGGCTTTACGGCTGAGGCGGGCCGGAGGCGGAATGTTCGCTTTGAGGCACGTGGCTAACTTCCGCTCCCCAACCACTTCGGACGCCGCTGATGGAAATCTACTTTCCAAGTCGACCGCCAGAACCCTGCGGGTCCTAAGTTTGTATGGGGGACCGGGATTACGCCGCGCCGAGATAGGCGGCTTCCAAGGCCTTGTCCGCGGAGAGATCGGCGGCCGAGCCCTCCGTAACGACGCGGCCCTGTTCCAACACGTAGCCCCGATCGGCCACCGTGAGGGCGAGCGCCGCCATCTGATCAACGATAAGGATAGTGGTACCACCGTCGCGCAGTTCTGCCACTACGGCGTAGAGGGCGTTGATCATCGCCGGTGCCAAACCGAGCGACGGCTCGTCGAGGAGGAGGATGCGGGGATGCGCCATCATCCCCCGGGCGATCGCGAGCATCTGCTGCTCGCCCCCCGAAAGCAGACCGGCCCGGCTCGTCGCGCGATCGCGCAGGCGGGGAAAACGATTCAGCAGTGCTTCGATCTCGGCCGCGTCGATGGACGTCCCGCGGCTGTGGGCACCCAGACGAATGTTCTCCACCACGCTCAACTCCGGAAACACCTGCCTGCCCTCAGGCACGAGGGCGAGGCCCATGCGGGCAATCCGGTGCGCAGGCAGTGCAGCAACGCCACGGTCCTCCAGCACGATCCCACCCGCTACCGGGCGCAGAAGCCCGGCCAGGGCTCGCATAGCGGTGGACTTGCCGGCACCGTTGGCGCCCAACAGCGCTACGGTCTCGCCAGGGCGGACCTCCAGTGACATTCCCTCCAGCACCGGGGCCGCGCCGTAGCCGGCAGTGAGGCCATGGGCAGAAAGGACGGCGGCGGCGGGGCCTTGCCAGGGTGCTGCGCGCGGCCGGGCCGGCGTGTCGGCAGCACCGAGATAGGCACGGAGCACCAGCGGGTCGTGCCGGACGGAGGCTGGGGTACCACTGGCGATGGGCCGCCCCGCATCCATGACGAGGATGAAGTCGGACACGCCCATCACCAGGGGCATATCGTGCTCGACGAGAACCACAGCTACCTGGCAGGCGGCGATCCGGCGCAGCAGGATGCCGAGGCGGTCGGTGTCGGCGCGGGTGAGGCCGGCGGCGGGTTCGTCTAGGAGGAGCACCCGGGGGCGACCGGCGAGTGACCGGGCGATTTCCACGAGGCGTCGGTCGACATGAGGAAGTTCGTCGGCCCGCCGGTCAAGGTCGCCGGTATAGCCGGTGAAGGCGAGAAGGGCGGCGGCCTTAGCTCGATCATCACGGCGGCCCATGCGCCAGAGTCGGCCGGGGGCGAAGGCAAGAACGACGTTGTCGACGACGCTGAGCGAGCCGAACAGGCGCGTTGTCTGGTAGGTCCGTGCGATGCCGGCCCGGGCGATGGTCTGCGCTGATGCTCCCGTGAGGTCCCTGGTACCCAGACGGATGGCACCTGTGCTCGGGCGGTAGAAGCCTGAGACCATATTGAGCGCCGTGGTCTTCCCGGCCCCGTTCGGGCCTATGACGCTGGTGATGGCACCGGGAGCGGCGGTGAACGAGACGCCGTCCGCTGCGCGAATACCCCCGAACTGGATACCGATGGCCTCCACTACCAAGGCCTCGCCGTGCCGGCCGCCGAGGAAGTCGGCGAGGTCGGTGTCTCCCGTGACCCGGGTGTCCGTTCGACGTGGGATCAAGCGTGTAAAACTGCCGACGAGGCCGGACGGCACGAGCCAGAGCACCACGAGGGTGGCGGCACCGAAGAACAGCAGCCGATACTCGGCGAGCCCCGACAGGGTCTCGGGTAGGAGCACGGTCACGAGAGCGCCGAACAGGGGTCCCAGCACGGTGCCGGCCCCACCAACCACGACCGCGAGAACCAATAGGATCGATTGCGAGAACGGGAACGAGCTCGGGGCGATGAACAGCATAAGGGGCGGCAGCACGGCACCTGCGAGCCCCGTAAGCGCCGCTGAGATAGCGAAGGCCAAGGTCTTCGCCTGCACCGGATCGAAGCCCAACGAGGCGGCCGCCACGTCAGCATCCCGAACGGCACACATGGCCCGGCCGAGGCGGCTGAGCGCCAGACGGTGAAAGCCGTAGAGACTCATTCCGGCACCGAGCACACTCAAGATCGCAAGCTCGCGCTCCGCGAAGGGGATGCCGAACAAGCTCGGGCCGCCGGTAACCACGAGGCCATTCTGCCCTCCGGTGAGCGTGCCGCCTTCAATCAGCGCATGCTCGACGATAAAGCCGAAGGCGATGGTGACCATGGCAAGATACGGCCCCTTCACCCTCATGGCCGGCACGGCTAGGACCACGCCGACGAGTGCCGAGAGCAGGGCCGCCGCCGGCAGGGCCAGCCAGAAGCTCACACCCGCGCCGGTAATCACAGCACTCGTATAGGCGCCGATGGCGTAGAAGCCGGCATGGCCGAAGGAAATCAGGCCGGTCAGCCCGAGGAGCACGTTGAGGCCGACCCCCGCGACAGTCGTCAACGCCACCAGCGCGATGATGAAATGGCTGTAGCCAGCCGTTCCCGCGACGAGACCGAGGCCCATCGCCGTGAGTGCCGCGATGGCGAACGGCATCGCCAGCCGTCCGTTCAGGTGGCGCATGGCGTCAGACCTTGTTGACGGCGCTGCGGCCGAACAAACCATCTGGCCGCATTGCCAGGGCCAGGATGATCACCGAGAACACGATGAGCTGGGTGTAGGCGGAGCCGAGCGTCGCCGTGACGCCCGCCTCGAGGAGGCCGTAGAGCAGCCCCGCTAGGACGACGCCAGTGGCCGAACCGATCCCGCCGAGGATCGCCACGGCGAAGGCCTTGATCCCGAACAGGGCGCCCATCTCCGCCGAAACGGAGAACAAGGGCGCGATCAACAGTCCCGCGACGCCGGCCAGCATCGCGGAGAGAGCGAAGGCGCAAGCCACAACTTTCCGCACGTCGATGCCCATGAGGCGGGCCGCGTCCGCGTTCTGGGCGACGGCCAGCAGCACGCGCCCGAGATCGGTCCGGCGGAACACCGTGCGGATCGCGATGGCCACCGCGATGCCGATGACCGGAATGACAAGCTGGAGCGGGTAGATCCCGGTCCCGAAGATCTGCACGGGCGACACCGCTAGCACGGAAGGCAGGCTGCGCGGCTCCTTGCCGAAGGTGAACAGCATGGTGTTGTCGAGGATGATGCCGCCGGCCACCGTAGCGAGCAGCCACGCATCCGAGCCGCGCTCGACGAAGGGCCAGACCAGCAGCCGCTCCACCACCACGCCAAGGAGGGCGCAACCTGCGAGGGCGGCGAGGACGGCGAGCGGCATCGGCCAGCCCAGCGTCACCCCGAGCCAGTAGCCGAGGACGGCGCCCAGCGTCACGGCCGACCCTTGCGCGAAGTTGACCGTGCCCGACACCGCGTAGGTGATGTGGAAGCCGAGCGCGATCAGCCCGTACATGCTGCCGAGGCCAAGGCCGGTGACGAGGGTTCCGGTCAGCATCCGACTGGGCTCAGTTCGTCACCGCGACGATCTCGCCGTTCTGGAAGCGTGTGAAGACGTAGTCCTGCGGCCCGAGGGCATCGTGTTGGCCCGGGGCGAAGGGCTTGTCGTAGGTCTTGATCAGGCCCGGGTAGGTCGCGACCTTGTAGAAGCCGTCGCGGACCTCTGGCCCCTTGGTCGAGTTCGCCGCTTTGATCGCGAGCGCCAGCAGGTGGATCGCGTCGTAGGCGTTGGCGATGCCCACCGCCGGCGTTACGTCGGCCATCGACTTGATCGCCGGGTACTTCTTCTTGAGCGCCTCAAGGACGGCTGAAGCCTTCGGCGAGGTGTTGCCTGCGAAGGTGAAGGTCTGGATGAAGTGGACTTTGCCGGCGTTCGGACCGGCGAGTTCGTCGAAGCGTCCGCCCGCCGGGCCCCAGTGCGAGACCACCGGCACGGTCCAGCCCATACGGTCGAGGGATTTGACCACTTGGGCCGAGGGGCCGACATTGCCCACGAGGAACAGGGTGTCGGCGCCGGCCTCCTTCAGGCGGGTGAGCTGGGGCACCATGTCGACGTCGGCGGCCTCGTACTTCTCGATGCCCGCGCTGGGGAGGTTCGCCGCCTTAAGGGCCGCGACGAGGCCCTCCCGGTTCGACTCGCCCCAGGCGTTGTTGACGAGGATGAGGCCGGGCTTCTTCGCGCCGTGGGTCTTCACCGCGTAGGCGACCAGGGCTTCGTCGACGAGGGCGTCCACGGCCGAGACCCGGAAGGCGTAGTTGTCGGCCGCTCCGTTGCGGGTGATCCCGGTGCCAGCGGCCCAAGGGCCGAGGAACGGCACCTTCATTTGGTTGGCAATGGGAACCACTGCCATGGAGACGGGGGTGTCGAGGCCGCCGACCAGAGCGACGACACCGACGCGCTGAATGAGTTCGCGTGCGGCAAGCACGCCCTTCGACGGATTGGCCTCGTCATCTCGCGATACGAGTTCAAGTGGCCGGCCAAGAACGCCGCCGGCGCTGTTGATCTCGTCGATGGCGAGGCCGATGCCGCGCGAGATCGCTTCGCCGGATTTGGCCGACTGGCCACTAAGCGCCGTGACGAGGCCAATGCGGATCGGCTCCTCAGCAAAGGCCACGGACACGTTGGAAACGCTCAGTAACAGAGCCGCGCCGACAGCCGCGCGACGGATCAGGGACGGGCGGGTGCGCATAAAAGGGACTCCGGAGGAATTTCCAGAAACCCCGCAACGCCTGTGCCAAGGGTCAAGCCTCTGCCAAAACTCAAATAATTCGAGTTGAGGGGCAGTCGATGCCTCGAACATAAACAAAGTGCATACACTTTTTGCATGCACTTTTAGCGCCGCGCTCGCATGGAGATGAGAGGCTGAGGGAGCTCTTCGACGATGACGGACGAAACAGGATCAACTCGAGTTACGCGGCCGGATACGACAGCGCAGGACGCGGCCATTGTCACCGCCTACCTCGAAGCTTCGATGGTTCCCGACCCGGAGCGGGCGGCGACCTACATGGCGCCTGGCATTGAGATCGTGTTCACAGGAGCCCGCAGCTTCCGGCATCCGCGCGAAGTCACTGCGTTCAACGCCGGTCGCTACGCCTGGGTGAAGAAGCACATGGAGCGCCTCGACGTCGTACCGGGAGATGGCATGACCACGGTCTACAGCCTCGGCACCCTCTACGGCGCGTGGCCCGACGGGTCGCCGTTTGAGGGCAACCGCTACGTCGACCGCTTCACCGTCCGCGATGGCCTGATCGTCACGATGGAGGTGTGGAACGACAGCGCTGAACGGATTCTGACGCAACGCGGCATCACGGCCTGATCAGAGCGCAACCTCTGCGTAGGGTGCAAGGACTCGCAGGAGGTCTCGCGGTTGGGGCGGAGCGGCGACAATGCGGGCGCGTTCGGCTACGGCGTCGAGGTGGCGGTCCATAAGGCTTGTCGCCCGAGCAACGTCGCCCGCGGTAAGAGCCGCAATGAGGGCGCGGTGCTCGGCGACGGCGCATTCAGCGGAATGGGGCCTGCTATAGAGTGAAAGGATGAGGGCGCAGCGGTAGGCGAGTTCGCCGACGTAGCGCTCCAGTACAGGGCTGAGGGTCATTTGAGCCAGCAGTAGGTGGAATTCCGTTGCGAGACGGATGGAGCCAGGCTCGCCACCGCGCTGGGCCGCCTCCTCGCTGTCGACGTGCGCCTGCAGGGCAGCCTCTTGTACGGCATCAATGCTGCCGGCGAGGCGGGCGACCACGAGGCGTTCGAGGCCGATGCGGATATCGAAGGTGTCGCGCGCCTCCTCCCAACTAGGGGTCGCCACGACGGCGATGCGATTGCGGCGAAGCTCGACCAGTCCCTCGCTGGCAAGTTGCCCGAGGGCTTGGCGCGCGATGGTGCGGCTGACGCCGAAACGCTCCCCGAGTGCGTCTTCCGGGAGCCGGTCGCCGGGGACTACAGCTCGTTCGACGATGGCCTGTCGCAGAGCCCGGCAGATCGCCCCGACTCGGTCCGCGCTCCCAAATTGCGCCCGGTTTCCCACCGTATTCCGTCGACCCACCATGCCTCGTCTGCTCATCCTGCCGGCCCATTCCGATACCCCGTCGCGACAAGCCAAGCACAAGTGGTACCAAGGCGACCACCGTGGCTCATGGAGCGACGACGAAAATCCTACAGACGATGTATTTCCACCGGATAGGCGTGCACTCCTACCTTGTGGTACCCGGCCATCAGCGAAACGCCGAAGCCCTTAGTGCTTGCGCCTCGCAGATTGCTTTCCGGGTTGGGTACCTGACGATTAGCAATACTGTTAGAATGTTGATTTCGAGCCAACCCGACCGAACGAGGCGGGTTTCGTTGCTGCCAGAACGCCGATGCCCCCATCTCAGCGGATAATAAAAAAATTGTTGAAGGCCGCCGGTCGGCTCATCGATGCTCACATCGTCAGGACAGACGTCGGCTCCTAAAGTTCACCGACCCAACCGCCTGCGGACGCGTGATCCTCAGCATTCGGGAAGGTTCACCGCCAGGCCGCCCAGGCTCGTCTCCTTGTATTTGGTGCTCATCTCTTCGCCGGTCTGCCGCATGGCCGCGATGCAGTTGTCGAGGGGCATGAAATGCGAGCCGTCGCCGCGCAGGGCAAGCGAGGCGGCCGCGACGGCCTTCGTGGCACCGATCCCGTTCCGCTCGATGCAGGGCACCTGTACCAAGCCCGCGACCGGGTCGCAGGTCATTCCGAGATGGTGCTCCAGCGCGATCTCGGCCGCGTTCTCGACCTGTTCGGGCGTGCCGCCGAGCACGGCGCACAGGCCGGCCGCCGCCATCGCGCTGGCGGAGCCGACCTCCCCCTGGCACCCGGCCTCCGCACCGGAGATTGAGGCGTTGTGCTTGATCAATCCGCCGATGGCGGCGGCCGTCAGAAGGAAGTCCTGAACGCGGGCTGGGTCGGCGCCGATGCACCGGTCCAGGTAGTACCGGATCACAGCGGGGACGACGCCCGCGGCCCCGTTCGTCGGCGCCGTCACCACCTTGCCACCGGCCGCGTTCTCCTCGTTGACCGCCATGGCGTAGACGCCCAACCACTCCGTGACGCTGTGCGGCTGCGCCCGGTTCGAGCCCTGTTCGGCAAGCAGCTGGTCCCGGATGCGCTTGGCCCGGCGCCTGACGCGCAGGCCCCCCGGCAACTCGCCGTCCCGCGACAGCCCGCGCTCGATACAACCGTCCATCGTGGCCCAGATGCGCGCGAGCCCCGCGTCGATCTCGTCATCCGAATGGCTGACGGCCTCGTTCGCGCGCTTCATAGCGGCGATGGACAGGCTGCTGTCCCGCGCCATGCGCAGCATCGCAGCCGCCGATTCGAACGGGTAAGGCCAGAGCCGCGGGTCCGCGGCGTCGGAGGATGGCGGCAGGACGACGTCGCGTTGCGCGGCGGTGAGGATGAAGCCGCCGCCGATCGAGTAGTAGGTCTCGGACAGGATCGGCGAGCCCTGCCCGTCGCAGGCGGTGACGACGAGCCCGTTCGCGTGGCCGGGCAGCGGAGGCCCGAAATCGAACGCGACCGCGCCGTCCGGGTCGAAGGCGAGCACCGGGAGCCCCGGCAGGGCGAGGCGCTTATCGACGCGGAGTTCCTCGAGCCGGCGCTCGGCCTCGGTCATCTCGATGTCGGCGGGCCGGTAACCGAGCAGGCCGAGCGATACCGCGCGATCGGTGGCATGGCCCTTCCCCGTGAAGGCGAGCGACCCGTACAGGGTCACGCGCACCGCAACAGCCGCGTCTTTCGCCGGACTGGCCCGCAGAAGGTCGAGGAAGTCGGCCGCCGCCGTCATCGGCCCCATCGTGTGGGACGAGGACGGCCCTAATCCGAGCTTGAATACATCGAATACGCTGAGAAACATCAAGACGTCCTGTTACGGCCTCGATCCGGACCCTGTGGCATCGCGGCTGGTCTTCTCTCGCACTCCTTGTGCCGCCAGCCCCTGGCTTTACCTGCTCCGAGGTCATCTTGCACACGACCGCATAGGGATGGCCGGACGCAATCACCCTGCAGTCTGTCGCATCCCATCCGGATCCGGCTACAAACCCAACGAGCGAAACAATAGCCGGCGAATAAGGCTTTTACGTCTGCTTTGGAGGTCGTCCGTCGAAACTCGAGCAAGCGTTAAGTTTCTCAACTTCGAATCAACAAATGGACCAGCTGAAAACCACCCCAGGCGGTCACCCAGATGTCAAAGGCCCCTTTCGCTTCAGGGCTTGAGTGGTCAAGCACCTTTGGGGGGCTCACGGAATAAGCCGTCCGAGCGATCTTCGCCGCGCCGGAGATCCCGTATATCGGGGGGATAGGCTTAGTCATCACACTAACGTGGTGCTGCGCAGTTCCTTAACTTCGTCGATGTTAACTCGTCGCCCGACAACGACCGTTGTGGGCAACCCAGTTATGCGCCAAGATCTACAGCGGCCGCGCCAAGAAGAAGACATCGACTGGGACGACATCTCCTCTCGATACCAGGAGATGCTTTCAGTTGTTTCGATGTTCAGACTGCCCACGCCTTCCGAAATCGAACATTATGAACGCGGCATTCTCATCGGAGATCAATCGATCAGGGGTCCATTAGAGGAGAAACATAGGCAGGGTGCTCATCTGTTTCCAGGAACTGGACCCTGGATGTCCAGAGCGGTGCAGCTTGCTGACGAAATTCATCGCTCCCATGAGCACCAAAGTGCTACCCCAGCTTTCCTCGAGGTTCTCGATTGGCAAGGGGCGATTGAGGCTGCCATCCAATCGCGATCCGTTACGATGCGATTTCTAGAAGCTTGGTGGCACTTCGGAGCAATCTTCGGTCGTACTGTTGAACTAGACGAATCAAGTGAGGCATCTCAGACCAGTAAGCGAGCGCAGATCAATTCCGGGAAAGAAACCGACAATCGCGCCCGCGAATTCTGGTATGCCAGATGGCTCACCTCAAGGGGTGTTTACGTTAGGAAAAATGGATGCAGCCGAGGAACGGCTGACTCGGACCTAGTAGAGTTATGCAGCAAGATCAGGAATGGCGAACTCGTTTCGCCAATACGCCCGAATTTTTTCGATAAGAGGTGGTTCTCACTTTTCGCGGCCAGGAAAAAGGGCGAGGAGTGGTACTTAAGCTCAGGATTCAGTCGGCTCAGTAGGGAAAAGATCTTAGAACTATCAGATTCGACCTTCTTTCCGCTCGAGCTACTACCGCCCGTCAGCCAGGCGCAATTCGTAAAAAGAAGCGACCCCTGAGGGGTCGTAATGGGTCGCGTTGCGGTAGGTCATTGTTCGTCCCGTCGCCTCCCGAGTGGAGGTTATTAGCGAGGACGGGCCATGCCTACCGTTGCCATACCTGAAACATCTGGCCTTCGTGCCGGGCCACTTCTGACGTTTCGCCAGGCCGCAGATCACCTCAACGTCCCGTATTGGAAGATCCAGCGTGCGGCGCAGGTTGGACTGATACCCACAACAACTCTTCTCAATTCGCGGCGGTACGTCCGCGTTTCTGATATTGAGGCAGCGCTCGGTCGGTCGCCTGTCCGCAATGGAGAGGCGTCATGACGCTGGATCACACCCATCCGGACTTGTGTCACATCTCGTTCTTGAAGGCACTGCACGGCGACGACTTCGTCGGCTTCCAGCTGTTGTTCAAGTTGCCGTCTCGTAACACCATGTCATTCGACGCCAGTGAGTGGCCCGCATTGGCGGCAGAGATCAATCGGCAGAAAGACACGGCTGATCTTTACGGCGTCATCGGGACTCAGAGCGTTCGCGTCGGCGGCGCGAAGCGAGGTTCAGTCGATACGGTAGTTCAGGTGTCGGGGCTGATCATCGACGTCGACTTTGCGTCAAAGAAGGCGTCGGGGAAGACCTACGTTGCCGGTGGAGAAGAAGCTCGGCTGGTACGAGATTCTTTGCTCCATCCGCCCTCAGCAATCGTTGCAACAGGTAACGGTGAGCATTGGCACTGGTTCTTCGATCGTCCGATTGTTATCAAGACCGAGGAAGATCGGCAGCAGGCAAAGGATCTCTCTCGGAACTTCAGCCGCGCGATGCAAACAATCTTTCGCGAGCATGGAGCCGAGATCGATAGCATCGGTGATATCGCTCGTGCCTTCCGGTTGCCGGGAACCTTCAATCACAAGGGAGGAGAGAAAAAGCCTGTTGTCCTCACGCACTTTGAGCCAACGCTTCGATATTCCGTTGCGATGCTTGCCGAATTCGCGTCCCCTCCTTCGTCACCCAGCAAGCCGACCCGCCGGCCGAGCCACGGCTTTGCTCCCGCTCGGCACGAGGCTCTCCGGCAGGGCTGCTCGTGGTACTTCGATGTCACCGGCGAGGGCGCGGCATCCTCGTCGGAACCCGAGTGGTTTGCAGCTGCGAGCATCACCGCTTGTTGCCAAGATCCGGAGGAAACCTTCCACGCCTACAGTAGGCACTATCACCGGTACGATCAGCGGGAAGCCCAGGGCAAGATCGAGCAGGCGGTCCGAAGCCGTACGCCTCGAACCTGCGCGTCGATCAAATCGGACCTCGGCTACGAGGGTTGCCTCTCGTGCTCGTACCACGGCAAGATCAAGTCGCCCGTCCAGATCGGCTCTGGGTCTCGGCGATACGATCCTGGCGACGAGGGACCCATCCCGCTCGGCTACACCCGTGACGGTAACTTCGCGCTGCGCGATCCGGTGCGCAACATCATCATGACTGCAAGTGCCCAGCAGTTGCTCTCGATGCAGTGGCTGCAAGGCGTTGCTCCGTCGAGCTTTTGGAGAAGGCAGTTCGCAACGGAGAAGTCGTTCAGTTCCACGTCTGTTGGCGAGGCCATCATCGCCGCATGCAAGGAGGTCGGTCCCTTCAATCCGACCCGCATTCGTGGGCGCGGGATCTGGATCGAAGACGGCGAGATCGTCGTCAATTTGGGTGGTCAGCTACGGGAAGGTCTTAAGAATCAGTACCTTTGCTTCGAGCCAATCCCTCTACCTGTCGAGCCCAGCTTCGACACAGCCCGGCTCTCTAACCTCATAAGTCGCTTCACGTTCCGCGATCCGAAGAATGCCAGGCTGCTGCTTGGCTGGCTCGCGATCGCCCCGATCTGCGGCGTTCTGGTATGGCGGCCGCACTGCTTCGTCTATGGACCGCCGAAGGCCGGGAAAAGCACCCTGCACGGCCTTGCCACGGGGCTGCTGACGCCCCTGGCGGTGTCGACGACCGGGGACAGCTCGGAAGCGGGCATACGCCAAGCGATCGGCCCTGACAGCCTGCCCGTGATCATCGACGAGTTCGAGAGCGATCAAAGAAAGGGTCGGCAGCAAGCCGTGGTGATGCTCGCTCGTAGTGCATCTTCGGGTACGACACCGGTGCTCCGGGGCACGCCGGAGGGGAAGGCGATGCAATTCAGCCTGCGTACAACCTTCTTCTTCAGCGGCATCAATCCGGCGGGCCTGTCGCCAGCTGACGCAAGCCGCATCCTCCTGCTCGAACTCGTCATGCACGAGAACGACCAGGAAGCCGCGCGTCACATCACGACCGAGCTCGCGCACTTCGCCGATGCTGGGCCTCGGTGGTGCGGGTACATGGCATCGAAGGCACTCTTGGTCTCTCCGGCGCGAGAGGCCTTTGAGGCGGAGATGCCGGGGCTCGACGCGCGGCTCAGAACGAACATCGCTACGCTTTTAGGAGCGGCATTCGTTGCCCTGAATGGAAGGGTGCCGTTACCCGAGGAGGTCAAGCAGGAGGTCGCAGAATATGCGTCGACGACCGCAGAGCACGCCGAGGCTGTCGATCGCGATGATGCCGCTGAAGCACTCCACCACCTCTTCGCTTTCGTAATCGCAGGATCCTCGCTCGGGCAGTGGCTCGCTCGGGAGCACAGGGATCTGATGGCGGAGGGCGAGAAGGAGACGCGGCCCAGCGCACGCTTCATCGACTCCCTCGACATCCTGATGAGGGTCAACAACGAGGAACCCGGGTTCTACCTCCTGAGGGGTTCGCCAGGGATCGAGCGGATCTTCAAAGACACGAAATGGGCTGGGGATGCCTGGGCGCACGCGATCCGCAAGATGGACGGTGCGTTCTCGCCCAAGCACCCGGTCTACTTCGCCAACATCAGGAAGAAGGCTCGTGCGATCGGGCTCTCGTTCGACATACTACCGCCTCCAACCGAAGAGGCCGGAGATAGTCAGGGCGGTGGGCAGGGCCCTTCGGGCGCCCCCGGCTATTGATCGGAGCGCGAGCATCAGGACGCAGGACGGGACGGACGCACGGTGAGGATGGGGGGAGGTGTCGCTCTGTAGTGGCACCGGTGCCGCAATCGGCACTTACTCCCCCTCTCCCCCCTCATAATGTTGTCCGTCCTGTCCTGCGTCCTACGGTATGCGACCTACCGCTTCGCAAGCATTTGGGCCGCCTGCGGATGAGTCAACCGGAATTATTCCGATGGCCCATCGAATACTAGGGGCTGTATGTTGACCATCCACATTCGCTCTTCTCGCTATTGTGGTTACGACATCGGTTACAGGAACGACGCTCAAAGCAATCGCCTTCTAATTATACTTCACCACCTGACTTGTGGCTCCGTTAGCTGCATTGGCAGGCGAATAATTGTTCCGCCAGCAACCGCGTGTTTTTATTTTCTTCTATTTTGTGGAGTTCCGGTGATGGCGACCAGTACCTTCAACATCAGTCTCACTAAGCGCGAGCGGCATCGCAAGCTGCGGTCGGGCGAGATGGTCACTCAGGTTCGCTGGGTGCTGAACTACAAGGACCCAAAATCCGGGCAGCGGGTTCAGCTCTTCTTCGAACGTCAGAAGGAGGCCATCGCCAAGCGCAATGTTATTCAGGCAGCTGTTGAGAGCCGCACCTACGTTCCTGCTCGCGAGATGATCACGGTGGCTGAAGCCGTCGCACTCTGGCTTGAGGGTCGCCGCGGCGAGGTGAAGGGCCAGACCCTCCACGGCTACACGCAGGGTGCCCGCTACATCTCTGACCCCATACTGATTGGAGCAACCCCGCCCCAACGCCGCGCTTTCACTGAAACCGGCGCCATGCCGCAGGGTGCCACGCTGAAGCCTACGCTGGGCACCATCAGGATCGACCGTCTTGGAACGGCTGATATCAGAGCCTGGCACAAGCTGCTGTCGCGTGAAGTTGGCGCCGCCTCGGCGAGCCGCGCCCGGAAATACCTGGGAAGCGCCCTGGCGCTTGCTGCAGAAGACATGGGCATCCGGCCGCCGATGATGCCGACACGCCTCAAGGGTGCGCCGAAGGTTCGCAAAGCGATCCTCACATCGGAGCAGATCGTCACGCTTCTTGCGGCCGCCGAGGCTGATCTTGGCCGGGGCATCTACGTCGCCTTCCCGTTCTTGGCGGGTACGCGCCCAAGCGAACAGTTCGGGCTCATGTGGGACGAGGTGGACTTTGAGGCAAATGTCATTCGAATCTGTCGAATGCAGGAGATCGACGGCACCCTGTGCGAGATCACCAAAACTGAGGCTGGGCGCCGCTCGATCCCCATGCCAAGCCGCCTGCGGGCGATGCTACTGGCCTGGAAAGCCATGTGTCCGGGCCGTGAGGGCGGACCTCACCGTGTTTTTCCGAATCTCGGGGTGAGGCAGGCGTGGCCCAAGCCGCGGGTCGGGGGCGGCGGAACGCTGCTCTATGCCAACTTTCGCTCGCGCATCTGGGCGCCGATGCTGAAGCGAGCCGGCCTACCGTATGTCACGCCGCACTCAGCCCGGCACTCGTACATCTCAATGCTACAGGCGGAAGGCGTCGAGGTCGGTCTCGTGGCCAAGATTGTGGGCCACGCCTCCCCTGCGGTGACGCTCGGCCATTACACACAGGCTGTCCGCGGGGGCGAAGTGGCCTCGGCCGCCATCGATCGGGCGTATGCCGCCTGACGGATCGCTGGTCGCGCGTGAGTTATGATCATCTGGGTACGTTTGCCGAAGGACCGGCATCTTAATTTCACGTTTACCCCGCCGAGGTCTGAATTATTGTTCAAGATGCAACCGCGTGTTTTTCTAGTCTGGTAGTTAACTTTATCCAGGCGGCGCGCTCCATGTCAGATCAATTTTCTTATGCGACTACAAGTGACAACATCTCGAGCGCGATGGCATCAAATCTCGGCCTCGCGGCCGCCCACACAGAGGCGGCCCGCCAACACGCAGCTGCTGCCGACGCCCACGCTACCGCCGCTGAGATGCATTTCGAAGCCCTCGTGCCGGACGAGGACTTCGACCCTGATGCACAGTATGACGCGATGACCGCGAGCGCCGATGCCGCCATCCAAACCGACACGGCGGCCGAAGCGACCGAGTTGGCCGGTAGCCCGATTACCATTGTGCGAGACGCACAACGCGAAGCGAATGAGGCCTCGCGCCAGACCGAGGACGGTGAGGATCCGCGCGACGCCCACGCGGCGGCTGCGAAGCACCACGCAACGGCTGCTACGCGACACGCCGAAGCGGCGGGGGCCGCTGCACCGGCTAGTCAAGAGGCCGAGGAAGCCCGCGCCGAGGCCGAGAGCGCTATGGTCCGGGCGGTAGATGCCGTCGCGGCACGATAAGTTGGTCGGATCGGAGGTTAGGTTTGTATCAGGACGAATGCCCCCAATGGCGACGGCATCTACCTCTCAGTCGGGAGGCCCCAGTTGGTGAGGGCAGCCTCGGCATCCGCAATCCCGCGTAACACTCGCACCTCAAACCCGGCCGCGCGAAGCTGGGCGTGGATTTCCTGCTGATAAGTCGGCACGGGCGCACCCGGTGGCTTGATCTCCGCGAACCAGCAAGCCGGTCCGGCCGGTCCTGGCCCGTAGATGGCCAAGTCTGGCCATCCTCGGACAGCGCCAAGTCTCTTCTCCCGCCCGCCCTGGACACTGCTGCGCGGGCGGTTCGGGGTATGCTGGACGAGGTAGCGCCGCCCCAAGCGCAGGCGCAGGATATCGAGGACGCCTCGGTGAACAGGTCCTTCAGTGTCAGCCGCAGGTCGGCGCGTGGCCTTGATGGGCAAAGACGTAACTGGCGGCAGGCCGAGAGCACGGTACTCGGCGGCGGACATACGGATCACGGCGAACTTCCGGAGTAACACGAGTTGGCTGCGGTCTGTGCGTATGGCCCGGAGGGCGTAAGGATTCCCTTTCCGTTCTCGCCGCTCCATTGCGCGGCTTCATGCGCCGGCGGACCAGTGGCAACGAAAATTCGGTGACATTTGGCGTTCGTAAACGGATAGTGCGGCGGCGGCTCCTTCTATCTTGAGGCCTCCAGCCTGCCGGGGTGCAGGGTAAAGCGGCCTGACCTGCGAGCAGTAAGGCAACGCCATTGTCCGCAACCAGATGGCGTCGAACTTTGCGTCGCGATTGGCCGCTCGGCTCGAGGAACACTATACCCTTGCGGCATGGTCACACGCCAATCCAGGTCATACTTGCGTTCTATAAATCGACCAACGGCGAACGTATACAAGAACGAGCGAACTCTAGATAAATGGTCGCCCCCCCCCCGGGGACCCCGCATTGACGGGCTGTCGAAGCACTGATCTCGTCATTCTGGCGGCATCGGATGATGGATAGGCCAAAACCGCAGCCTGGATCTCAGGACCAACGAACGGAAACCGTGTGGCCTACGACTTTAAGAACCTATCATCCGCCGACTTCGAGGATCTTGTCCGCGATTTGGTCGGTCGAGAATTGGGCGTCCGTTTCGAGGCGTTTTGCACGGGTCCGGATGGCGGCATCGACGGCCGACACTCGCTAGGCGATGACGGGGCGATCATTCTCCAGGCAAAACACTATGAGGGATCGCCCTTCAGCAAGCTCAAGAGTTCAATGAAGCGAGAGCGAAAATCAATCGACGCGCTAACGCCGGCCCGGTACATTCTCGCGACGTCCTGCAAGTTTACTCCGCCCAGCAAGACCGCGCTCGCATCACAGATCGGGCCCGCCCTTAAGTGTCCGAGCGACATTTTCGGACCTGGGGATCTCAACGCGCTCCTGAGGAAGTTCCCGGACGTCCTGAGGTCTCATATTAAACTCTGGCTTTCTGGCGCCGGCGTACTTGAGCAAGTGCTTCGATCGTCGGCCCACGCATTCACCGGAATGACGTTGGAGGACATCGAGCAGAAGGTCCGCGTCTACGCCACCAACCCCAGCTTCGAGCATTCGCTACAAAAACTCGACCGTCATCACGTACTCATCATCTCAGGACCGCCCGGCGTCGGAAAGACAACGCTCGCGGAGATGATCTGTTACATGTTCCTAGGGGAGGGATGGGAACTTATTCCAATTCGCAGCCTCGAAGATGGCTTTGCCTCGATCAAAGACAGCCGAAGACAGATATTCCTTTTCGACGACTTCCTCGGCCGTGTCGCCCTCGACAAACAGGCACTGGCTCACAAGGATTCCGAACTCGCCCGGTTCATGGGTCGCGTTCGACGCTCGACCAATGCGCGGTTCATTCTTACCACGAGAGCCTACATTTTCGAAGAGGCCCGCCGGGTCTCGGAGCACCTGGGCGATAGTAGGTTAGAGGTGTCCAAGTACGTCCTCGACGTCGGAGTTTACACGCGACGGATAAAGGCCCGCATCCTCTACAACCACCTTCTGGTGGCAGGAACTCCGAAATCTCACGTCCGAGCCCTCATCAAGGGAAACGCACTCGCCGCAGTCGTCGACCATCGCAACTACAATCCTCGTGTCATCGAAGCGATGACCGACACCTTCCGCATCGGGGACATAGAGCCGGCAGACTACCCCGTGGCGTTTCTTGATGCGCTCAGGAACCCATACCAGATTTGGGACACAGCCTTTCGAACGCACATCGACCCGAGGTGCAGGCACCTGCTTCTCGCTTTATTTTTTCTTCCGGAGTTCGGCGCAAACATCACCGACCTCCAGTCCTCCTACGAAGCACTTCACGCCGCGCTGAGTGCGGCCTATGGCCAACCGCACGGCCCTAAGGACTTCGAAGAGGCCCTGCGCATCTTGGAAGGCAGCTTCGTCACCATTTCGGCCGGCCGGGTCTCGTTCCTGAACCCTTCCCTGAAGGACTACCTATCGACCTATCTTTCGGATTCCGGGCTCCTTTTGCAGCTCGCTCCGACGGCCAGATCAGTTGATTGGATTATCAAACTCTGGGGGTTCGTTGAAAGGAGTTCGATCGAACCCGACGACAGGGTCAAAATTGCGTTTGCCTGCGTTAACCTTCGAGAATTGGTAGAAACGCGGCCAGCTTGTCGACCTTCACGGCGGGAACCAGGGGTCACGGAATATGTCGACGCGTCGAACTCCGCGAGGTTGGAGTTGCTTATAGGCTGGTGGTGGTTGACTGGCGATGTACGCTTTGCGGACAGTGCTCTCGTCATCGCACGCAAACCTGTTCAAGGCTTCGCAAGCTGGCGCGACGGCGATAGGCTACTAGAGTTGCTATCGCGCCTGCCAGATGACCAGCAAGAACAGAGATTTGTTCACGAAGCGGAGCTATTAGTTCTTATCGAAAATGCGGTCATTGACCTGATCCGATGGGGCGTGGCCAGCGACGAGCTGTCCAGCTTCGTGGACACCATTGACTATGCTGGTGATAAAATCTCGGAACGTGTTGCATCTGCCGTTGAGTCTGCGGTGCTAGAGGAGTTCGAGGAGATCGGCAGCCGCGTTCGAGAAGAAGATAGCGAGACAACCCTTAGCGACAGGATCGAGGCACTCAACAAGTTTGCGTCGCGCTATAGCATTCCGTCCGCCGTCCTGAACATGGCAGTCTCGACCGTCGAGCACCGCATCGCAGAGATCGAAGATAGCAGTACGACGTCCTCATCACCCCATGCCCCCGAGTCTGATAGACCGACCGACACGTTCGACAATGCGGCCTTGCATAACCTCTTCACGCCCTTGCTTGAAGAGCAGTAGGCTGTCTTGCGCAGACCCTATTTGGAGCTGACACAATCAAGGTTCGTCAATGACCCACAGTGGCGATGCGAGATGTTTTGCTCAGCCAGCTTCAGATCTATCAGATTTAAGATAACGCATTAATTAACCGTATATTTGATCGATTACCAATTATAATCTTTAGCATTCGAGCTCGTCAATTTTTATTATGTCTTCAACCATGCCATGAACTTCGTCGCCCGTAACGCTCTAACGAGTTGACCAATCAGATCCCTACATTCCTTTTCAAGCACTCTTCGCTCATAAATCTCGCCTACACCCCATCCGGAAATTCCCCGAAGCGTCTGTGCCTTAGCTTTTCTGCGCGCGCTAACTCGACTCGCGCGCTGCGTGGGCCTCGTGGCGCTGTGGCGGTATCGCCGGGCGGGCGCTCATGTCCCGGCTATTTTCGCGCAAGGCGCGGTTGATGTAGCTGTGATCCCCCTGCGGTCCACTTGGGCGCGCCCGCCAGTCGCTCGACCATGGGGGGCGGGGGGCCGTTCATGAGCCTGAACGAGTGCGGGCGAAAAAGCGATCGTGCGGTCCCCGCCGCGGGCGACTACGCGAGTCTTGGTGCCATAGCCACCGCGCAAGCGGCCAAGCGTTTCACGATGATCTCGCTCGACCGCAGATTCCGCTTTATGGTGACACCCGTCGCCTTCCGATGCGCTCGCACATTCGTGGCGTCGAGGAACGCCATACCGAGTTGGACGCCTCGCTCCTGCACGATGCTAAGGAGCTGCTCTCACACACCGGCACAGGACCAGCGGATGAACGTCTGGGGGGCGCCCCACCACGGACCCACCCCTCCTGGAATGCCGCGCCATTTGACGATGTTCTGATGCTGTCGGAGGATGGCTGGAAGTATCCGCCTGAAATCCTGAGGTGCCGTCTTGGTCTTGGGCCGGCAGGCCCCAGCCAGCCTTTCCGAGTTCGGCCATTGCGCATCGCTCAGCATCATCGCCCCTACCTTGAGAAACGAAAACGCGAGCCCCACCAATCCGTCCAGGCGACGACTAGCGCTGGAAGCGTCTCGTATCATCTTCCATCCTCCCCAACCCCTCTGAGACGCTCGCGGTCGCTTACGCTCAATTCTGGGACGGTGCGAGCTTCAGCAATCTCAGATCCTGATCCACCATGGCACCCCGGTTGAGGTTGCGGCCATGTCGGCTGCCTTCGGCCGTCTCTCGCAGGAACAGAGAGCCGCGGAATGCCGTGCCGGAAGCGCAATCTTTCTAATCCTCAGTCGTTTTGTGGCGAAGATGCCTTCACTGCAGGTCTGTGTTTGATTCCTAGCTACCGAATCGTTCGGTGCCTGCTACGGTCCCTCACATCCCAAGGAGGAACCATGAAGCTTCTGTCGGCGAGCATCCGCAACTTCCGGTCTTACAAAGAAGCGGTAACAATTGAGTTCGGAAATTTCACCGCCGTGGTCGGCCGAAACGACGTCGGTAAGAGCACCCTCCTTGAAGCGCTAGAAATTTTCTTCAACCATCAGCTTATCAAGCTCGACCAGGACGACCCGTGCGTTCATGGGGCGGATAAGGTTATCGAGATCGGCTGCGTTTTCGACAGCCACCCGAGGGAACTCACGATTGATGCGGTATCACCCACGTCGCTGGAAGCAGAGTTCCTGTTGAACCGGAATGGGCGGCTTGAGATCGTCAAGCAGTTCGATTGTTCGGGACGGACGGTCAAGGAGTTCGTATTCGCGCGAGCGCGTCATCCAATCCACGACAAGCTTCGAGATCTGTTGAAGCTAAAGAACACGGATTTGAAAGCTAGGGCGACCGAGCTGGGGGTACAGAAGGGGGGAGGAGTTGACTTCCGGTCGAACGCCGCCCTCCGGGAGGCTATCCGTGTCGCTGTGGGGGATCGAGCCTGTGAGGAAACATTGATCCCATTGGCAACCGAGGACGGCAAGAAGGTGTGGGAACAGTTGGAGAAGCACCTCCCCGCTTTCGCACTCTTTCAGGCGGATCGGGCCAGCCGGGACGATGATCGCGAGGTGTCCGACCCCATGAAGATCGCGATGGCACTAGCCGTGAAGGAGGTTGAGGCCGAGCTGAGCGCGATCAAGGATCGTGTCCAAGCCAGTGTCATGGAGGTGGCAGAGAGGACCCTCGCAAAGCTCCGTGAGATGGACCCTGCACTCGCCGGGCAACTGACGCCGACGTTCAAGGCCGAGCCAAAGTGGGATGCCTTCAAACTAAGCCTAACGGGGGACGACCAAATTCCAATTAACAAGCGTGGTAGTGGTGTCCGCCGCCTTATTCTCCTGAACTTCTTCCGTGCGGAGGCGGAGCGCCGACGGGGGGCGGACGGCACAGGGAACGTAATCTACGCTGTCGAGGAGCCGGAGAGCTCACAGCACCCGGACAATCAGGTGATGCTGATCAAGGCTCTGCTTGACCTCGGGAATGACCCAGGCTCCCAAGTGCTGATCACCACACACGTGCCGGCGGTAGCCGCGATGGTGCCCGTTGCGGCTATACGGCTCGTCAAGCGCGATGGGGACGGCCATCCGCGGCTTCGCGTCGGGGGCGACGACGTGTACCGGGAGACCTCGGAAGCGCTGGGGGTTCTTCCTGATCGACGGGCCCGAGTCGCTGTCTACGTCGAAGGACCTCACGACGTGACCTTCCTAACCTTCGTAGGTCGGCTCTACCGCGCTGAGGATGCCAGCTTGATCGACCTAGAGAACGATCACCGCGTAGCCTTCGTCCCAACCGGCGGCGGAAACCTGAAGCACTGGGTGAACAAGCAGTACCTCCGCAACGCTGCGCTAACCGAGGTCCACATTTATGACCGCGACGACCAGCAAAACCCAAAGTATGGTGCCCAGGTCATTGCCGTGAACGCACGGCAGGGGCGAGACATCGCCTTCCTAACCGACCGAAGGGAAATGGAGAACTATATACACCCTGACTGCATAGCGGCTGTCTTTGGGGGATGCCCCGCTTTTACCGACTGGTGTGATGTTCCGTCCCTCGTAGCCGAGCACGTCCATGCCGCTAGCGCATCGCCGAACCTGTGGGGCTCACTGGACCCAGAGAAGCAGTCGAAGAAGGCGTCGCGTGCCAAGTCCCGCCTGAATCAGGAAGCAGTCGTGGCGATGACGCTGGTCCAGCTTAAGGCAATCGATACGAATGGCGAAATCCTTGGGTGGTTAGTTGCAATCCGCGAGCGCGCGGAGATCTGAACAGGAATTACTCGCCGTTTGCCTCAGCGGCGATCATTGGTTTTGCCGGACGCCAGGAATCATCCCGAAGTTCACATCCGCTTCTATCGTTTAGCCATCAGGCCGAGATGTTAGCGGCCCCGCCGGCCCATCCTCAAGATAGCCGAATTTATAGCTCTAAAAGTGTGGAAACATGAAAATTGTATTGGATAACATAAATGCGATTCCCGTGGTGATGAGGCTGATTATAGATATGCGACGTCACAACACTGCTCTTTCCAGCGATCGCGTAGGACCAGGTGAACGCCCGCTTTCAGCGTGCCGACGTCGAGCCGACAGCGGTCAGGTTAGATCGGGGCGGAACGCCGGTTTCGAAGCGGGCTTCCAACTCTCGTTTATGTCGGAGGCGCGTCGCGCTTGGCCGAGTTCGCTTTTGATGGCGATGATTCACACCTTTGGCGGCGGCAGCCCCCTTGTAACCGGCCAGTAACCGCAGTCATCCAGCGCTACATCGAACTACTCGGGGTAGCTCTCAATTTCTGCCCTTTCCGAAGGAAGAAGGGGCGGCGATCCTCTCTCGCCACGGATCGAAGACCTAATGCTCATCGGGAAGTAGGTCGGCGCCGCGACGACCCCGCCGCCGGCGAAGGCCCGCACCCGGCCGCCCTGAAGCACGCCGCCGCGGGCGAACGCCGCGTCCGCCCCCACGCTCGAGCCGAGCAGGCCGTCGACCAGGCCGGTGAGGCCGGTGCGGACCGGCTTGAGCGCGGCCTGGACCGCCGCCCCGGCGAGCCGCGTGCCCAGCGACCCGAGCACCCCGTCGAGCTGCCGCCCGGAGCTGAGGCTTCGGGTCAGGGCCGTCGACAGGCTCTGCCCGAAGCGCTGGGCGAGCTTGTCCAGGGTGTCGAGCTGCTTGATGCGGGCGGCGTTCGCCCGGTCGAGGTCGGTCTCCGCCATGGTGGCCTCCAGCGACGCGGACGGGCGTCAGGTTGCGTCCGGATGGTCGGCGATCAGCCGCGCCAGCCCGTCGCGGCCGAGCGCTCCGCCCCCGGTGCGGAGACCGGCGGCGGAGAGCAGCTCGCGCGGCGTGGCGCGCCAGAAATCGCGCGGGCGCCAGCGCAGGCGTCCGAGCCCGAGCGCCAGCGCGTCGTCCCACGGGAAGGCGGGCATCGGGCCCGGCGCGCTCCCGCCCGTGGGGCTCAAGGGTCCGCGGGCGGTTCCCCGAAGGCGGCGACGAGCGCCTCGCCGAGGGCGCCGGTGAGGGGCCCCAGGCCGCCGGCCAGCGGCAGGGCGGCGACCGCCGCGTCGTCGAGGGCGTGGCCGCCGCCCCGGAGCGCCGCGCCCAGCAGCGCGATCAGGTCGCGCGCCGCGAGCCGGCCGGAGGAAAAGCGCTCGGCCAGGCCGACGAGGTCGCCCGCCCGCAGCGCGGCCTCGAGTTCCGCCAGGGCGCCGAGCGTCAGGCAGAGGGTGTAGCGGGTGCCGCCGAGATCGAGCGGCACCTCGCCGCGCCTGCGGTTGACCATGAAGGGGTTCTCCTGGGTGGCCTTCGACCGGAACCGGCCGAAGGCGTCCGCCGCACCGGCGGCGGCGCGCGGTCGCGCTTGCTTCCCGAGGTCGGGATGCTCGTCTTGGTGGCCTTCGACCGGAACCGGCCGACGGCGTCCGCCGCACCGGCGGCGGCGCGCGGTCGCGCTCGCCGACCGACGTCGGGATGCCCGTGCCGGCTCAGAGCGCGGTGAAGGCGATGGCGCCGGCCGATTCCAGGCTCATGTCGAAGGTGACCTCGCCGGCATGATCCCCGCGGTATTCCAGCGCGGTGATCTGGAACGGCCCCTCGAGGGTGCCGAAGGCCGGCACCACCACCTGGAAGGTCTCGATGACCCCGTCGAAGAACACCTGCCGCAGGCGCAGGTCGGAGGCCTCGTCGCGGAACACGCCGGAGCCCGAGATCGCGGCCCGGCGCGCGCCGGCAC
Organism: Methylobacterium sp. J-092; assembly: GCF_022829325.1. NCBI lineage: Bacteria > Pseudomonadati > Pseudomonadota > Alphaproteobacteria > Hyphomicrobiales > Methylobacteriaceae > Methylobacterium > Methylobacterium sp. J-092. Next base: position 90,514 of record NZ_JAKSXU010000128.1, read on the forward strand.
CGGCGAGGAGCTCGCGCCAGCGCCCGGCGGAATCGGCGTTGGTGACGTCGACGGCCTCGGCGTTGAACGCGATCTGGCGGGCGCGCAGGCCCGCCACCGCGACGAAGCCGCCAGCGCCGTTGCCGGCACGGACCAGCAGGTCCTTCCCCTTCTGCGCGGTCATGTCGGGTTCCTTTCGGTGACGGCCTGGAGCGTGAGGACGGCGCGGGCCTCGCCGGTGCGCTCGTCGCGCCGCGCCGCGATGGCCTGGACGCGCAGGGTCACGAGGGCGTGGCCGGTGAGCGCCAGGGCCGGATCGGCGACGAGGAGCGACATCCGCTCGGCGGCGTCGAGCGCGGTGCGGACCGAGCCGGGCCGGGCGAACACCACGAGCGCGTGGCTGTGCTGGTGGCGGACGGCGCCGTCGACGGAATCGTCGCGGATCTCGGCGTCGCCGAACAGGGCGTAGACCGGCTGCGCGCCGGCCGGCGGCTCGTCGTAGAGCCGGAACGTGCCCCCCATCAGCCGGGCGAGCGCGGCATCGGTGGAGAACCGCGCGATGAGCGCCGCGCGCAGGGCGAGGAGCGGGCTCGGCGCCGGCGGGGCGAGGGCCGTGCCGGGCGATGCGTCGGTCATGGGCTCGCCTCCGACAAAGCCTCAACGTGGCAGACGAGGTCGCGGCCGCGCTCGTCCGGATCGACGATCGTCCGGATGGCGAAGCGGCGCGGGCCGGCGGCGAGCCGCATCGCCGGCGTGAGCCCGGTGCGCGCCCGCAGGGTGATGCGGTGGGTCGCGACGCTGTCGTCGTGCCCGCCGCGGAGGCGCTCGACGGCGCCGACCGGCTCGATCGCCCCCCACAGCACCGGCCCGGCGACGTAGCGCCGGAGGATGCCGCCGAACCCGTCGGACTCGTCAACCGGCAGCTCCAGCACGAGCCGGCGCCGGCGCGTGCCGATCGCCCGCGGAACGGTGTCGGGCATGGTGGCCTCCGGGGTACGGGACATCGCGAAGCCGGTTCGGGCGAGCGCGTCCGGCGGCGCGGATCACAGCCGCAGACGGCGGAACGGCGCGGTCGCCGACGCGAGGTCGGCCCCGTCCGAGAAGGCGTCGTCGCCGCGGTGCTCGTACCGGGCGGCGGCGCGCCGCAGCACGGCGAGCCTCAGCGGCGGCGGGATCGGAGGCCCGTCGCCGCCGTATCCGGCCACGAGATCGACCAGCACGGCGCGCCCGGCCGCATCGGGGATCGCGGCGAAGAGCAGGCCCGGCGCCTCGATCCGGTCGGCGGCGAGGCTCGCCGAGCCCGCGGCGAATTCGGCGATGCCGCCATCCGCCGCGGAGAACCCGGCGCGCACCAGGGCGACGAGGGGACTCAGCGGCACCGGCACGCGCCCGTCCGCGGGCAGCCGGCCCAGCACCATCCGCCAAGTGCCGGGCACGAGGATGCGCCGGGTCTCGGCCTCGACCTCGCTGCGGGCGGCCGCGATCAGGCCGGCGAGCAGGTCGTCCTCGGTGGCGTCGTCCGGGTCGAGGCGCAGGTAGCCGCGCAGCTCGGGCACGCTCACCGGCTCGACGACGGCGCCGGCCACGCGTATCGGCATCATCGCGCATCTCCATGAAGCGTGGATCGAGGGGTCTCGATGGTGTTCGGACAGCGCGTTCCCCGCCCGGCCGCGATCGGCCTGGCGTGGCTCGCGACCTTGGCGTGGGCCGGCGGGCCGGCGCATGCCGTGATCGGCGGCGCCGAGGCGACGCCCGAGGGCGCGGTGATGGTGCTGTCGTCGAAGGGCGGGGTCTGCTCCGCCGTGGTGGTGGCGCCGGACACGGTGCTCACCGCCGGCCATTGCGCCGGCGCGGGCCTCGAGCACCGCATCCATTTCCGCGACGCGTCCGGGCAGCCGGTCCTCGTCGAGGTCGCGGCCCGGGCGGTCCATCCGGGCTATGATGCCGGGGCGATCGCCGGCCGGCGGCGCTCGATCGACCTCGCGCTGCTGCGCACGGCGACGCCGCTGCCGCCGCGCTTTTCCCCGGCGACGTTCAGCACTGCGAGCCCGCGGGCCGGCGAGACGCTGACGCTGGCCGGCTACGGCGCCGAGCGGCCCGGCGACCCGCGCTCGACCGGCACCTTCCGCAGCGTCGCCCTGCCGGTGATCGAGCCCTACGGCCCGAGCCGCATCCTGGTCTGGCTCAAGGCGGCGGGCCGCGCCGGCGGCTGCCAGGGCGATTCCGGCGGCCCGGTCTCGGACGCGGCGGGCGTCGTCGCCGTCACCGCCTGGATCGGCGGCGCCTGCGGTGGCCTGACCCAGGCCGTCCGCGTCGCGCCGCAGCGCGACTGGCTCGACCGCACGCTCGCCGGCTGGGACCGGACGGCGCGCTGGCACTGAGCCGGCGGTCCCGCCGGCCCCGAGGAACCGAACCTTGGCCGACGGATTGCTTTACGTTAGGCTTCAACCCCACCTGCCGAGAGCGCCCTCGGCCCCCGGAGAGAACGATGCTCGCCACTGTGCTCCGCGGCGCCCTGCTCGGCGGCCTGTCCGTCGGCCTCCTCGGCTCGCTGCCGGCACCGGCTTCGGCCGTGATCAACGGCGAGGTGACCCGCGACCCGAACGGCACGCGCAACTTCGTGGTGCGGATCGAGAGCACCCAGGGCGAGATCTGCTCGGGCACGCTGATCGCGCCCGATCTCGTGCTGACCGCAGCCCATTGCGTGATGCAGCCGGCCGGCTACAGCATCGTGGCGGTCGACCGCGGCTTCCGCCAGCGCCGCGTCTCGGTGATCGCCGCCTCGATGCATCCCGAATTCGTCCCCGGCACCACGCCGGAGGACCAGCCGGGCGTCGACCTCGCCCTGCTCAAGCTCGAGCAGCCGCTCGGCACGGACTACGCGCCCCTCGATCCGCGCGGCGCCGGCTCGATCGGCAACGGCGACGCGGTCGACATCGCCGGCTTCGGCGTCGTCGCCGAGAACCGCCGCAACACCGCCCGCACGCTGCGCCAGGCGCACCTCGTCTCGATCGGGTCGCTGCAGGTCGCCAACCGGGTCACCGTCGTCACCGACCGCCGCCGCATGGCCGAGACCGCCGGCGCCGGCGCCTGCCTCGGCGATTCCGGCGGCCCGATCCTGTCGGGCGGCCCCGGCGGCTACCAGATCGTCGGCGTGGTGAGCTGGTCGAGCGGGGCGATGCGCCAGGACGCCCGCCGCCGCACCGCCTGCGGCGGGTTCACGGCGGTGACGCCGGTGGCCGAGCACACCGGGTGGATCGCGGCACGCTCGGCCGAGCTTTCCCGGATCGAGGTCGGCCAGGCGATGCCGGCCGGCCGCGGCAACCGCTCGGATTGGATGGCCCGGCCCGGGCGCAACCGCTGAACCCCGACCCGAACCGGAATTTGCAGAAGGACCAGGTTTCACGTGCGGTCGCGCGATCGTCGCCCGTGCATCTGGTCGATTGCATTTTCAATTCACTGAATGATACCGCTTGATGCGACGGCGCCGACGCATCCGGCCTCACCCGGAACGCGATGCGGCTGCGCTCCCGGGAGCATCGCTCATGTTCGACGGCTCGACACCCGCCACGCCCTCGCTCGCCTCGGCGCTCATCGCCTTCGGGTTCGTCGGCGCCTGGGAGACGAACGTCGCGGCCGGGCGCTCGGTCCTCGACGAGGGCGCCTGCGACGTGATGGCGGGCGACGCGTCGCTCGCCGGCAAGCCCCTCACGCTCGACGAGTCGCTCGCGCGCATCCACCCGGAGGATCGCGGCTGGGTGTTCGACCGGATCAGGCAGGTGCGCGAGACCGGCGGTTCGTTCTCCGCCGACTTCCGGATCGTCACGGAAGGCGGCGACATCCGCTGGATCCGCAACCGCGGCCACGTGACCCGGACGGAGACCGGCATGCACGGCCACGGCGCCTTCTTCGACGTCACCGACACGCGCGCGAAGCTCGACGTCCTGCCCCGGCCGAAGCTCCGCCTGCTGCCCCCGGCCGATCCGCTGGAGCAGGCCGCCGACCAGATCCTGGCCGCCCGCGTGGCGATCGACCGGACCGGGCAGAAGCGCCTGCGCACCCTCGTCGATACGCTGCTGCTGGAGGTGGGCCGCGCCCTGGCACGGCGCCAGGGCGCGTGAGGCCGGCCCGGGGCGGGCCGTCGACGCGGGCGGGGACGCCGCCCGCGGCCCGGATCAGGCGAACTTCAGCAGCTTGATCGCGGCGAAGTCCTGCACGCCGCCGCCGACGCGCTTGGTGGTGTAGAACAGCACGTAGGGCTTGGCGGAATACGGGTCGCGTAGCACCCGCAGGCCGGTGCGGTCGACCACGAGGTAGCCGCGGCGGAAATCGCCGAAGGCGAGCGCGAGGCTGCCGGCGGCGATGTCGGGCATCGCCTCGGCCTCCGTCACCGGGAAGCCGAGCAGGGTCGCGGCCCGGTCCGAGGCGGTCGGCGGCAGCCAGAGATAGTTGCCCTCGTTGTCCTTGAACTTGCGGATCGCGCTCTGCGTGCGCCGGCTCATCACGAAGCCGGCGTTCTGGCGGTAGCCGGCCTTGAGGCCGTAGACGAGGTCGAACAGCACGTCGGCCGGGTTCGCCGCCGGGAAGGCGCCGGCCGTGCCGGTGCCGACGATCCCGATCTTGCCCGGCACCCAGGCGTCGTTGCCCACGGTGTCGTAGCTGAGGAAGCCACGCGGGCGGCTGACGCCGTTGCCGGTGACGAAGGCGACGCTCTCCTGCTCGGAGAACGCGGTCTCGACCTCGTCGGCGAGCCAGGCGTCGATGTCGACCACGGCGTCGTCGAGCAGGGTCTGGGTCGCGGCCGGCATGGCGTAGAGCTCCATCGCCGGGAAGTTCAGCTCCGACAGCACCGGCCCGTCGGTGGCCGGGCGCGGCGCGGTCTCGGCGATCCAGCCGGCGATTGGGGCGCCGGTCGCCACCGCGCGCTTGTACTGGCCGCCCGAGATGGTGCGGACGCTGGCGATGGCACGAATCGGCGACAGGTCGGCGAGGCGCTTGAGCACCTCGCGCTCGATGGTCTACGGCACGAGGTAGCCGCCGTCCGGCCCGGATCCGGCCGAGAGCGCCTTGGCCTCCAGGCTCTTCAGGCCGCCGCTCTCGCCGGCGCGGACGTAGAGGTCGAACGCCGTCTTGTGCTCGTCGGCGGCCGCATCGCGCGGCTGCTCGGGCCGGCCGAGCGGCGGGCGGGCGCGGTCCAGGGTGATCCGGTCGAGGCGCGTCCGGGCACTGTCCAGCGCCGCATCGATCCGCGCGAGCTTCTCCTCGGTGAGCACGTCGGGCCCGAGCCGGCCCTCGATCTGGGCGAGCCGGGTGTCGTTGGTCTCCTTGAAGGCCTCGAAGGCCTGGGTCAGCCCGTCGAAGGCGTCCCGCGCGGTGCCCGGCTCGGCGCCGGGCCGCCCGGCCTTGTTCTCCAGCAGCACGCGATCGGACTTGGTCTCGAAGGTCTCGTGACGGGTCATGTGAGCCTCACCGTTGGAATGAAAAGTTACGCGCGGATCCCTCCCCCTCTGCGGGGGAGGGAAGAACGTGGGCGCCCGCCGCCTCTCACCACCCGGAGGGGGTGGCGGAGCGCCCGGCGGCACGCACCGGCGCGAGGCGCCGGGCGAAGGCGCGCAGTTCCGCCGGCAGCGGGGCGTTCGCGACGCGCGCCCCCGGCTGCAGCGGGAAGGTCACCAGGGAGATCTCCCAGAGATCCACCGCGTGCAGTTGCCGAAAGCCGCCGCGCGGGCGCGCCTCCAGGGTGCGGAAGCCGATCGACAGACCGTCGAGGGCGCCGTCCCGCATCAGCGCGTCGATCTCGCGCGCCCGCTGCACCGCGAGGTTGAGGCGACCCTCGACGCGCAGGCCGCGCCCATCCTCGGCGAGCGCCTGCCAGCGCCCGATCGGCTCGGCGGGATCGTGCTGCCACAGCATCCGCACGCCGGCGGCGCCGCGCTGCCGCAGGCTCGCGGCGAAGGCCCCCGCCTGCACGATGTCGCGCCCGAGGTCGGGCACGCCGAACAGGCTGGCATAGCCGGTGAAGTGGCCGTCCATGGCGGTCTCCCGTGGCGGGCAGGGAAAGATCGGGCTGCGCCGGAGCCTCAGGCCCCAGGCTCCGGGGCTTCGGGCGGGTAGCCCACCGCCGCGCGCTTCTCGGCCGGCGTCAGGAAGTCGGCCGCCTGCACCCGGCGCCACAGCGACTCGCGCTCGCTGGCCAGCGCCTCGATCGCGTCGAGATCCGGCTCGAGGCGGACGTCGCCGAAGGCCGGCGCGAGCCAGTGCGCGAGCGCCTCCGCCGTGCGGCGGGCGAGCGGCACCAGGGGTCTGGCGGTAGAAGGCGCGGTTGGCCTCGGCGTAGTTGGCGTGGGTGTTGTCGCCCGGAAGCCCGAGGAGCAGCGGCGGCACGCCGAAGGCCAGGGCGATCTCGCGCGCGGCCGCGGCCTTCGCCTCGACGAAGTCCATCTCCTTGGGCGACAGCGCCAGCGGCTTCCAGTCGAGCCCGCCTTCGAGCAGCAGCGGCCGCCCGGCATTGCCGGCGCCCTGGTAGTTCGCCTCCAGCTCGGCCTTCAGCCGCACGAACTGCGCCTCGCTCAAGCTCGCCCCGGCACCGGCGAAGACCAGCGCGCCGGAGGGGCGCGCCGCGTTGTCGAGCAGCGCCTTGTTCCAGGCCCCGGCCGCGTTGTGGATGTCGAGGGAGATCGCGGCCGCCTCCATCGGCGACAGGCCGTAATGGTCGTCGGTGGGGTGGAACAGGGCGAGATGCAGGATCGGCGGCACGGCGCCGGCCTGATCGTAGGCGACGCGGCGGCCGCCGACCTCGTAGACGTAGCCGGCCGGCCAGCCGTCGGGCCCCGGCACCACCCGCATCCGGTCGGGGCGCAGCGCGAACAGGGCGCGCGGGATCCCGTCGAGCGACACCGCCTCGAGATAGGCGTTCCCGGACACCATCAGGTGCCCGTACAGGGTCTCCAGCAGGCGGGTGCCGCCCTCGCGCGGGTTCGGCCGCGCCAGCAGCGCGGCGATCGGGTGGTCGGCCGCCTCCGCGCCGGTGACGACCAGCGGGATCGACGCGGCGCCCTCGGCGACGAGCCGCACGGCGCGGTGGACCACGGCGTTGCGCTGGTAGCCCTCGCGGGCGAGCGCGGTGCCGTCGCGCGCGGTCCAGACGGCGCGGGCGTCCCCGTAGAGGGCGACGCTCGGCCCGGAGAGCGGGGCCGCCTTCACGGCCGGCACGTAGCCGGCGGCGCGCGCCAGCCTCGTCAGCAGGGTCGGCATCGGGCGCCTCCTCGAAATGCGTGTTGTCCGACGCCTCATGGGTCGAAACCCATGAGGCCCGGCGGATGGCCGCCGCCCCGCAGTCGCGTGGGCCGGCATCAGAAGCTGCGGATGCGCGGCTCGGCGCGGGGCGCGAGCAGCAGGTGCGTCACCGCCCAGACCAGGGCGTCGAGGCGGTCGGGCGAGGCGCCGGACGAGAGCCCGTCCGGCCCAAAATCGCACAGCTCGTCCTCGAGCGCCGGCAGCGCCCCGACGTGGCGGACGCGCGCTTGCGCGTAGAGCAGCGAGACTGGCTCGGCCCGCAGGTATTTTCCCCGTGTGGCGCGCACCGGGGTCACCGGCACCGCCGGATCACACTGGGCGAGCACGGCGGTGGCCATCTCGCCGCCCTGGTTGACCTCGACCACGAGCCCGTCGGCACCGAGGCGGTGGTAGAGCGCGAGCGCGGCGTTGGCCCAGGCCTGCGGGCTGGCGCGCGCCACCGTCGCGTCGGCGAGCACGTAGGCGGTCTCGCCCAACGCCCCGACCGCGACGATCCCGCAGGCATCGGCCGAGCGGCCCGAGCTCGCCGGCGGGTCGACCGCGACGACGATGCGGGGCAGATCGGGTGCCGCGGCGACGCGGGGCGCCTCGATCATCTCGCGCGTCCACAGGGCGTCGGCCCGGTCGTCGATCAGCTCGCCGTCGAGCTCCTGCCGCCCGAGGCGGGTGCCGGCGTAGCGCCCGACCACCGCCTCCAGGAAGGCGGGGGCGAGGTTTCGGGCGTTGTCGGCGGTGCGGGCCTTCGTGACCACGCAGCGCGGGTCGGCGATCAGCCGGCGGATCAGCGGGATCGGCCGCGGCGTGGTGGTGACGAGGTTGCGCGGGCGGGCGCCCAGCCGCAGCCCGAATTGCAGCATGTCGAAGGCGGCATCCGGCCGGCGCCACTTGGCGATCTCGTCCGACCACGCCGCGCCGAATTGCGGGCCGCGCAGGGAATCCGGCTCCTCGGCCGAGAACGCCGACGCCACCGCCCCGTTCGCCCACTCGACCCGGCGCCGGCTCGGCGACCAGCGCGGGCGGCTGCCGCGCTCGGGCAGCCCGAGCAGGCCCGACGGGCCCTCGATCATCACGTCGCGCACGTCGGTGAAGGCCGGGTCGCCGCGGGCGAGCGCGTCGACCCACTCCGCCCCCGTCCGCGTCTTGCCGCAGCCGCGGCCGCCGATTACCGCCCAGGTGGTCCAGTCGTCCTCCCAGGGCGGCGGAAGCTGGTCGGGCCGCGCCTGATGCAGCCAGTCAAGCGCCAGCGCCCGGAGGAGCGGCGGCGGCAGGCTCGCCAGAAAGGCGGCCATCCGGCCGGTCGCCGCGGCATCCTCCATAGCGGCGCGCGATCTCCGCGCGGAGGCCCGGAAGGTCGAGGGCGGAAGGGGTTCGGCCGTCGCCATCGCCCTCCCCTTCGCTGGCGGGATCGTCGGCGGCGAGGTCGTCGAGCAGGCGCTTCAGGCCCCCGAGATCGCGCAGGGTCCGCGCGGAATCGATCACCGCCGCCCCCTCGCCGCGCAGAGCCGCATCAAACGTCGCGATCTGCCGGCCGATATGCGCACGCAGCCGCCGCCGCAGCACCGGGAGGTCGGCGGGTGCGCGCACCGGATCGCCGCACCGTTCGAGGGCGGCGAGATCGGCCAGGATGTCGTCGGTCCCGCGCGGGCGGACCGGGCGCGTCCGCGCCCATCCGCGATCGCGCATCCAGCCCGTCACGGTCGTCTGCGGGAGCCCGGCGGCGGCGGCGATCCGCGCGAGGCTGGCCTCGCCGTGCCGCACCAGCCGTTCCACGGCGGCGACGACCTCCGGCGGGACGGCCCCGGCTGCGCTGCCCATCCGCCGCCTCCCGAGACCGTCTCGTCACACTTCTGGAGCGTGCGGTTCTTATGCCGGAGGAGCGTGCCGATGTCAAGCCCATAATCCTGATAACGATATTTTTTCCTTCTCTATGGGGTTTGCTGCGGGATCCCGGTTCGTGCGACGAGGCCGGCTTCCCAGGCGGGCCGGAGCGCCGACCGACGATGCAGGACGCGACGCACGACACCCTCGACGCCCTCCGCCGGGGCGACCTTGCCGGGGCGCGCACCTTGCGCCTGCCGGCCGCCGGCCTGACCGTGCTCCCGCCCGAGATCTTCGGGCTGGCCGACACGCTGGAAGTGCTCGACCTCTCGGGCAACGCGCTCACCGCCCTCCCCGACGATCTCGGCCGCCTGACGCGGCTGCAGGTGCTGTTCTGCTCGGGCAACCCGTTCGCCACGTTGCCGCCGGTCCTGGGGGATTGCAGGGCGCTGAGCCAGGTCGGGTTTCGCGGCTGCGGCCTCGCGGAGGTGCCGGGCGAGGCGCTGCCGCCGCGCCTGCGCTGGCTGACGCTCACCGACAACCGGATCGCGCACTTGCCCGACGCGCTCGGGCACCGGCCGCGGCTGCGGAAGCTGATGCTCTCGGGCAATCGCCTGCGCAGCCTTCCGGACAGCTTGGCGGGCTGCGACGACCTCGAGCTGATCCGTCTCGCGGCCAACCGCCTCGACGCGCTGCCCGCCTGGCTTCCGGCCCTCCCCGCCCTCGCCTGGACCTCCTGGGCCGGCAACGCGTTCGAGGGCGATGCGCCGCGAGCCTCGGCCGCCCTGGTCCCGTTCGCCGATCTCGACGCGGGCGCGCTCCTCGGCGAGGGCACGTCGGGCCGGGTCCACCGCGCGCTGTGGCGCCCCGGCGGCACCGCGCCGCCGCGGCCGGTCGCGCTCAAGCTGTTCAAGGGGACGATGACAAGCGACGGCCTGCCCGAGCGGGAGATGGAGGCCTGCCTCGCGGCCGGGGCGCACCCGAACCTCACCGGCGCGCTCGGGCGGATCACCGGCCACCCGGACGGGACCGACGGGCTGCTGATGCCGCTCCTGCCGCCGGACCGGCGCGTGCTCGCCGGGCCGCCGAGCCTCGCGAGCTGCAGCCGCGACGTCTACGACCCGGCCCTGCGCCTCGCCCCGGCGGCGCTGCTGCGCCTCGTCCGCGGCCTCGCCGCGGGCCTCGCCCATCTCCACGCGCGCGGGCTGCTGCACGGCGACGTCTACGGCCACAACATCCTGTGGGACGCCGCCACCGGCGAGGCGGTGCTCAGCGATTTCGGCGCGGCCTCGGTGCTGCCCGACGGGCCGCCCGGCGTAGCCCTGCAGCGGGTCGAGGTCCGCGCCTTCGGGCTGCTGATCGGCGAGGTGCTGGACCGTGCGCCCGCCGATTTCCCGGAGGCGGCGGCCCTGCGCGATCTCGAGCGCGCCTGCGTGCAGGCCGAGGTCGGCGCGCGCCCGGCGATGGCGGAGGTGGTGCGCGCCGTCGGATGATGACGGTGCGGCGCGCGACCGCGCGGTCGGCCACGCCCTCGATCGCGCGGAAGAGCGTCTCAAGAGCGGTCCAGCGCAGGCCATCCCGTTCAGCGAACCGGCTTGCGAAAGCGTGGCAAGGATCCGACGGGGCGCGTCCAGTCATCGCCGGCTTGCGTCAACGGTCCAGCTTGTATCCGGCGCTCGCGCGCGTCGTCATACTCTTGCCGTTTCGGTCGTTCATCTGCGCGTCACCGCACAAGATGTAGAGTCGAGGTTTGATTCCCCGGCACCCCGACGGTCCGTCCGCCGGCCGCTCCCGTTCAACAGCAAGGTCCTGAATGTCGAAGCTCACCCCGATCGCCCTCGTCGGCCTCCTCTCGGGCGCGATCCTCACGCCGGCCGCCGCCGGCGAGCCGGGGGCCTTCAACGGGACCTGGGCCGTCGATCTCGTGACCGAGAGCGGCCTGTGCGACGCGCGCTACAGCACCTCGGTCGCGATCCGCGACGGGCAGGTGCGCGCCGCGTCGGCGGCGACGGCCGCCCGGGTCAGCGGGCAGGTCGGGGCTGACGGGACGGTGGGCCTGAGCGTCTCGAACGGCGCCGCGAGCGGCGCGGCCTCGGGTCGGCTGCAGGCGCAGGGCGGGGCCGGGACCTGGAAGGTCTCGGCTTTGTGCTCCGGCCGCTGGACGGCGCGGCGCAACACCACGCGCACCGCCCAGGCCGAGTAGGCGGCAGGCCGCCCCGGGACGGTTTCTCGCCGCTCAGGCGGCGGCGAGCCAGGTGCGGGCCTCGTCGAGGCGGGCGCGCTCGAACACCTTGATCTGGGCCGGCGAGACGAAGCCAAAGGTCTCGGCGACGACCTTGAGCCACTGCGCGTCGGTGACGAGCGCCACGTGGCTGATGCCCTTCATCATCGACAGGCCGAAGCGCGGGTCCTTGAAGAAGGCGGCCGGCTCCATGCCCTCGAAGGCGCGGATGTCCTCCAGCAGCTTGAGCTTGCCGCCCTTGTCGAGGTCGGCCTTCATCGCGGTCATCACCGCGTTCATCTCCTCGTCCGTGATCTTCCCGTCGACCACGATCTCGGCGACGCTGGACTCGGGCTTCTTGGTGTAGCTCAGCACGATGCGCGCTCCTGAAATGGACGCCGCCGGTCGGGACTTCGGCGGCGCCGCACCTTCCTACAAAACGCGATCCCGGTCGCCTACAAAAAGCTCTGCGGGTCGACGTCGATCGCGACGCGCACGTTGCCGCGCACCTTCGGCCCGCGCGCCAGCCAGTCGCGCAGGTAGCTCTGCAGGTCGACGTTGCGCTCGGTCTTGACCAGGAGGCGGAAGCGGTAGCGCCCGCGCACCAGCGCCAGCGGCGCCTCGGCGGGCCCGAGCACCATCACGCCGTCCGGCGGCTCGGCGGCCCGGGCCAGCGCCTGCCCGTGGGCCTCGGCCGCCGCGCGGTCGTTGGCGGAGACGATCAGCGCCGCGAGCCGCCCGAACGGCGGCAGGCCGGCCGCCTCGCGGGCGGCGATCTCCTCCTCGTAGAAGCGCTCCGAATCGCCCGACAGCAGGGCCGCGATCACGGGGTGCTCGGGCTGGTAGGTCTGCACCAGCGCGCGGCCCGGCCGTTCGCCGCGGCCGGCGCGGCCGGTCACCTGCTGCAGCAGCTGGAAGGTGCGTTCGGCCGCCCGCGGATCGCCCGAGGTCAGGCCGATATCGGCGTCGAGCACGCCGACGAGCGTCAGGTGCGGGAAGTTGTGGCCCTTGGCCACGAGCTGGGTGCCGATGACGATGTCGCATTCGCCCGCCGCCACCGCCTCGAGCTCCATCCGAAGCCGCTCGGCGCCGCCGGGAAAGTCGCTCGACAGCACGATGATCCGGCGATCCGGGAAAAGCTCGGCGGCCTCCTCCGCGATGCGCTCGACCCCGGGGCCGCAGGGGGTGAGGTTGTCGAAGGTGCCGCATTCCGTGCAGGCGTCCGGCCGGCGCTCGCTGTAGCCGCACTGGTGGCAGACCAGGGCCTTGCGGAAGCGGTGCTCGACCAGCCAGGTCGAGCAGTTCCGGCACTGGTAGCGGTGGCCGCAGGCGCGGCACAGCGTCAACGGCGCGTAGCCGCGGCGGTTGAGGAACAGCAGCGCCTGCTCGCCGGCGGCGAGGTTGGCCTTCACCGCGTTGATCATCGGCGGCGACAGGAAGCGCCCGCGCTCCGGCTTGTCGAGGCGCATGTCGATCGCCTGGATGTCGGGGAGGCGGCGGCCGCCGAAGCGCTCGGGCAGCCGCACGCGCCGGTAGCGCCCGCGCTCGACGTTGACCCGCGTCTCGATCGAGGGCGTCGCCGAGGCCAGCACCACCGGGCAGCCCTCGAGCTTGGCCCGCACCACGGCCATGTCGCGGGCGTGGTAGTGCACGCCGTCCTCCTGCTTGTAGGCGCTCTCGTGCTCCTCATCGACCACGATCAGGCCGAGCTTCCGGAACGGCAGGAACAGGGCCGAGCGGGCGCCGACCACCACCCGGACCTCGCCGTCCGCGACCCCGGCGCGCAGCCGCTCGCGCCGCCGCCCGCCGATGCCGGAATGCCAGGCCGCCGGACGCACGCCGAAGCGCTGGGCGAAGCGGTCGAGAAACTGCGCCGTCAGCGCGATCTCGGGCATCAGGATCAGCGCCTGCCCGCCTGAGCGGACGCACTCCGCCACCGCCTCGAAGTAGACCTCGGTCTTGCCCGAGCCGGTGACGCCCTCGAGCAGGACGGCGCCGCTCCCGCCCGCCTCCGCGGGGGCGGCGACCAGGTCCGCGACCGCCGCGGCTTGCGCCTCCGACAGCGGCACCCGCGGGAACTCCGGATCGGGGGGGAGCGCCACCGGCTCGGGCGCGAGCGCCACCGTCTCCAGCGCGCCGTCGTCGATCAGCCCGTCGACCACCGAGAGCGAGACCTCGGCCGTCTTGGCGAGCACGCTCTTGCCCCGGATCTCGCCGTCGGCGGCGACCCCCAGAACCTTGTCCCGGGCCTTGGTCGGGCGGGCCGGGAGCTTGCCGGTGGTGCGGACGCCGACGCGGACCACCTCGGCGGCGGCCGCCTCGTCGGGCAGGCGCAGCACCATGGCGAGGGCCGAGCCCTTCGGGGCCAGGGTGTAGCGCGCGATCCAGTCCACCAGCCTGCGCAGCGGCTCGGAGAGCGGAGCCACGCCGAGATGGCCGGTGACCGGCCGCAGGTTCGAGCCGCCCGCCGTCTCCGCCACGCCCCAGACCACGCCGACCGTCTCGCGCGGCCCGAGCGGCACCTGCACCACGTCGCCCGCCGCCAGCGCCAGGCCCGCGGGCACCGCGTAGCTGTAGGCGGTGTCGATCGCGAGCGGGATCAGGATCTCGGCGACGTGCGGCATGGACCTGGGCGTTGGGTTGCGGGGACCGACGGCATGTTCCGGTTTTGTACCATGAAACGCGCCGTCACGCAGAGGTCGTGCCTTCCGACGGCGGGCGCAAGCGCGGAACGAGCGGCAGCGCGGCAAGGCTCAGCACCGCCATCGCCCAGAAGCCGCGGCCGTGGAAGGCCGAATACAGCGGGCCGGACGCGAGCGTCGCCGCCGCGCCGGCGAGCCCGAGGCCGACGGTGCCGTAGAGCGTCAGCGCCGTGGCGCGGGCGGCCGGCGGCACGGTCCGCTCGATCAGCCCGAGGCAGGCGAGATGCAGGAGCGCGAAGCTCAGGCCGTGCAGGGACTGGATCGCGGCGAGCCAGGGCAGCGCCACCGTCTCGGCCTGCACCGCCCAGCGCAGCGCGCTGGCGCCGGCGGCGACCGCGAGGCCGCCCGGCAACCCGATCCGCGCCAGCAGCGGCGGGCCGGCGATCAGGAACACGAACACCTCCGCCGCCACCGCCTCGGCCCAGAGCAGGCCGGCGGCGCCCGCCCCGATGCCGGCTTCGCGCCACAGGATCATCGCGAAGGCGTCGTGCATCGCGTGCGCGCCGATCACCAGGGCGGCGACCAGCACCGTGCGGCGGAAGGCGGGAAGGCGGAGGACGTCGGCGAAGCCGATCCCGAGTGCGGCGACGGGCCCGTCGCGCGCGACGTCGGCGTCCCGCCCGGCGAGCGCCGCCGCGCCGGCGGCCGCGAACAGCACCGCTCCGGCGACGAGGCCGGCCGCGAGCCCGAACCCCTGCACCAGCCAGCCGGCGGCACCGACGCCGGCGATGAAGGCGGCCGAGCCGGCGCCCCGCACCCAGCCGTAGGGAAACGCGGCGCCGCCCCGCGCCGCGGCGAGCCCGAGCACGTCGGCGAGCGGGGCCAGCGGGGCGGTCGTCACCGCGTAGGCGAGGCCGACCGCGAGGAACGGCCAGAACCCGCGCGCGGGGAGATGCCCGAGGACCGCGAGCGCGGTGAGGCCGCAGGCTGCGGCGAGGATCGGGCGGGTCGCCGCGTGCCGGTCTGCGGAGCGCCCGGCGAGCGGGCCCGCCACGAGCCGCACCAGGGTCGCGGCGGCGAGCAGGATCGCGATCCGCTCCGGGGGCAGGCCGCCCGCGGCGAGCACGTTCGGCAGGATCGGCGAGATGCAGCCGTAGGCGCCGTAGAGCGCGGCGTAGAGCGCGAGGCAGCCGACGAGCCCGCCCCGCTTCATCCCCCGCCCCCGCGCGTGCCCGCCCCGGCGACAGCGTAGCACCGCGTGGCGCCGCGACGTGCGCGCATCTTCACGGGCGCCGCGGAGCGAACGGGCGGCGAAATCCGACCGCGCGTAAGCACGACGGCGCCGGGCCGGGCGAACCGGCACCGCTCTCGCCAGTTGTCGCAGCTTCAGGCCCCCGACGGGACCGCCAACCGGAGCTCGACATGGACATCGCCCCCGATACGGTCACCGAGATCATCCTGCGCCTGCGCGCGGTCGAGGTGAAGGAGGGCGCGACCGATCCGGATTCCGGCTCCAACGCCATCGACGACGGCGCCACCGACGTGCTCACCTCCGGCACCGACGACGCCACCGAATCGGAGCTGCGCGGCATGATCGCCGGCCTCAACGACGACGAGCGCGCCGACCTGCTGGCGCTGCTCTATGTCGGCCGCGGCGACATGGAGCCGGAGGAATGGGCCGACGCGGTCCGCTTCGCCCGCGAGCGCGAAGGCGCCGGCGACGGCGCGGTGAAGACGCTGCTCGGCACGCCGGATGCCGGCGACCTCCTGGAGGAGGGCATGGACGCCCTCGGCATCACGCCGGACCTGCCGCAGGGCTGAGCGAGGCCGGCTCCCCCTCCCCCCCTCTGCGGGGGAGGGAAGAGACGGTTACCTCTGCCAGAAGGCCCACACCGGAGAGGCGCCGGGCCCCCTCATTCCTCGCCGTCGTGAAGGGCGTAGAAGCCCTGGGCCGAGACCGCGCCGGCCGCGTCGCCGCCCGCGTCGAGCAGCATGCGCTCGCGGGCGCGCAGCTTCTCGGTCTCGCTCTTGAGCTGGCCGCAGGCGGCGAGGATGTCGCGGCCGCGCGGGGTCCGCACCGGCGAGGCGTAGCCGGCGTCGAACACGATCTCGGAGAAGCGCTCGATCCGCTCCCAGTCCGAGCATTCGTACCGGCTGCCGGGCCAGGGGTTGAACGGGATCAGGTTGATCTTGGCCGGGATGCCCTTGAGCAGCCGCACCAGCTCGCGCGCGTCGCCGTCGGTGTCGTTGACGCCCTTCAGCATCACGTACTCGAAGGTGATGCGGCGGGCGTTGTTGAGGCCGGGATATTCGCGGCAGGCGCGCATCAGCTCGGCGATCGGGTATTTGCGGTTCAGCGGCACCAGTTCGTCGCGGAGCTCGTCGCGCACGGCGTGGAGCGAGATCGCCAGCATCGCGTGCGCCTCCTCGCCGAGCCGCTGGATCTGCGGCACGACGCCGGAGGTCGACACCGTGATGCGCCGGCGCGACAGCGCGAGCCCCTCCGGGTCCGACATCGTCGCCACCGCGTCGACGACGTTCTCCAGATTGTAGAGCGGCTCGCCCATGCCCATGAACACGATGTTGGTCACGAGCCGCCCGACCTCGCCGCTGCCCGAGGCGTCGCGCGACGGGATCAGGCCGGGCCAGTCGCCGAGCGCGTCGCGGGCGACGACGAGCTGGGCGGTGATCTCGGCCGCCGACAGGTTGCGCACCAGGCGCTGCGTGCCGGTATGGCAGAACGAGCAGGTCAGCGTGCAGCCGACCTGGGACGAGACGCAGAGCGTGCCGCGGTCGGGCCCCGGAATGTAGACGCACTCGATCTCGGCGCCGCGGTTGTGGTCGTGCCGGCCGGTCGGGGCCATGCGCAGCAGCCACTTGCGGGTGCCGTCGCGCGAGACCTGCTGGCTGACCACCTCGGGCCGGTCGAGGGTGTAGGCGGCGGCGAGCTGCGCCCGCAGCGCCTTGCCGACGTTGGTCATCTGGTCGAAGTCCTGCGCGCCGCGGACGTTGAGCCAGTTCCAGAGCTGGCCCGAGCGCATCTTGCTCTCGCGCTCGCCGACGCCGACGGCGAGCAGGCGCTCCTTCAGCGCCGCCCGCGGCAGGCCGACGAGCGAGCTGCGCTGCCCGGGCACCGCCGCGGGTGCCGGCTCGGGCCGGAACTCGGGCGCCTTCTCGATGCCGGAGAAATCGCTGCCCGCGCGCCGGGCGGTGTCGAACGACGCCGTCGCCATGTTCTTGCAAAGACCTTGGAAATGAGGCGTCGAGCTATACGCGATCCGCGGCACGAACGCGAATGCGCGCCCGTCATGCCCGCTCCCTGCATGCCCGGATCCTGTGATCCGGGCAGCGGAGGGAAGGCCGCCCGCGACACCATGTGCGCCCGCGCACCCCGGCAGGGTCGCCCATGCGTCCAGTGCCTTGCGGGCGGCATCGTTCCCGCCACCTATGCGTCACACGGGGTGCGGCGTGCCGCCCCCACCCCATCCAAACACGGGAAGCCCATGCCTTCACTGCTCGATCCGATCCGCGTCGGTGCCATCGACGCGAAGAACCGCATCTGGATGGCGCCGCTGACGCGGGGACGCGCCACCCGCGAGCACGTGCCCACCCCCTTGATGATCGAATACTACGCCCAGCGCGCGAGCGCCGGCGTGATTCTCACCGAGGCGACCGGCATCAGCCAGGAGGGGCTCGGCTGGCCCTACGCCCCGGGGATCTGGAACGCGGCGCAGGTCGAGGCCTGGAAGCCGATCGTCAAGGCGGTGCACGACAAGGGCGGCCGCATCGTCTGCCAGATCTGGCACATGGGCCGCCTCGTTCACCCGGACTTCCTCGACGGCGCCGCGCCGATCTCGTCCTCCGCCACGACCGCGCCCGACGACGCGCACACCTACGCCGGCAAGAAGCCCTATGCCGAGGCGCGCGCCCTGCCGGTCGAGGAGATCCCGCGGCTGCTCGAGGATTACCGCAACGCCACCCGCAACGCGCTGGCCGCCGGCTTCGACGGCGTGCAGATCCACGCCGCCAACGGCTACCTGATCGACGAATTCCTGCGCGACGGCACCAACCACCGCACCGACGCCTACGGCGGCTCGATCGAGAACCGCGTGCGCCTGCTGCGCGAGGTGACGCAGGCCGTGGCCGAGGTCGCCGGCAAGGACCGCACCGGCGTGCGCCTGTCGCCCAACGGCGCGATCCAGGGCGCCAACGATTCCGATCCCGAGCCGCTGTTCGTGGCCGCGGCGAAGGCGCTGTCGGAACTCGGCATCGCCTTCCTGGAGATGCGCGAGCCCGGCCCGAACGGCACCTTCGGCAAGGCCGACCATCCGCCGATCGCCCCGGCGATGAAGCGGGTGTTCGACGGCGCGCTGATCCTCAACGCCGACTACGACGGCCGCAGCGGCCAGGCGGCGCTCGATGCCGGCGAGGCCGACGCGATCGCCTACGGCCGGACGTTCATCGCCAACCCGGACCTGCCCGCGCGCATCGCCGCCGACGCCCCGCTCCAGAAGGACGTGGCCGCGACCTGGTACAGCCAGGGCCCGGAGGGCTACGTGGACTACCCGACGCTCGACGCCGCGAAGGCGGCCTGAGGCGACTCCCGCGGCCCGCTCCCGTCCCTCGTCGGGGTGCGGGCCGCGAACGCGCCCACGAACGGGCGCTCGCGGCCCGCTTCGAACGAAACCGGCGCTTCGTCCGTTCCCGAACCTAGGCGCGGCGGCGCAAGCCGCCTATCTCTGGCTCGGGAATTCGGGAGCTGCCGATTACGATCGCGAGCCAGACGCGTGCGACCGAACGAGAGCGCTGGAACGAGGCCGAGCGGCTCGCGGAGCTTCGCGCGCTGCGGATCCTCGATACCGAGCCGGACCCGGCCTATGACGACCTCGCGCGGATCGCCGCCCTGGTCTGCGCCGTTCCGGTCTCGCTGATCGGCTTCGTCGATGCGCATCGGCAGTGGTTCAAGGCGGAGATCGGCTACGGCGAGCGCGAGACCGGCATCGACCGCTCGGTCTGCGTCCACGCCCTCCAGGCCGACGATTCGCACGCCGACGGGCTGTTCGTCATCACCGACCTGACCGTCGATCCCCGCACCCGCGACAACCCGGCGATCCGGGCCGAGAACGGGTTCCGCTTCTACGCCGCGGCGGTGATCCGCAGCCGGATCGGCGCCCCGATCGGCACGATGTGCGTCCTCGACCGCACCGCGCGGCCCGAGGGGCTCACCAGGGCCCAGGGCGACACCCTGGCCGCGCTCGCCCGCCAGATCTCGACCCTGGTCGAGCATCGCCGCACCCTCGCCGACGTCGACGCGCGGGAGCGCGAGCTGGCCGCGAGCGAGCGCCGCTTCCGGGTGATGACCTCGGCGATGCCGCAGATGGTCTGGACCACGCAGCCCGACGGCTTCCACGACTTCTACAACGACCGCTGGTACGAATTCACCGGCGTGCCCCACGGCTCCACCGACGGCGCCGGCTGGACCGACATGTTCCATCCCGACGACCAGGCGGAGGCCTGGAGCCGCTGGCGCCACAGCCTCGCGACTGGTGCGCCCTACGAGGTCGAGTACCGCCTGCGCCATCACAGCGGCGCCTATCGCTGGACCCTCGGGCGCGCGATGCCGATCCGCGGCGCCGACGGGCGGATCGAGCGCTGGTTCGGGACCTGCACCGACATCCACGACCTGAGGCAGGCGGTCGCCGACGCGCGCAAGCTCGCCGCCGTCGTCGAGACCTCGAAGGACTTCATCGGGCTGGCCACCGAGGACGGGCGGATCGCGCACCTGAACGAGGCCGCGCTGGCGCTGGTCGGGCTGCCCGACCTTGACGCCGCGCTGCGGACCACGATCGCCGACTACGTGACCCCCGAGAGCCGCGAAGCCCTCGAGGGCGTGGCAATGCCGGCGCTCGAGCGCGACGGCTGGTGGGAGGGCGAGCTCGCGTTCCGGCACTTCGCCACCGGCGAGGCCATCGCCGTGCTGTTCACGGTGTTCGCCGTGCGGGATGCGGCCGGCCGCCATGCCGGCTACGGCACGGTCACCCGCGACCTGCGCGAGCGCAAGCGCGCCGAGGAGGCGCGCGACCTGCTGATCAAGGAGCTGTCGCACCGGATCAAGAACATCTTCGCCGTGGTCGGCGGCATCGCCGCGCTCAGCGCCCGCAGCGATCCCGGCGCGCGCCCGTTCGCGAAGGCGTTCCGCGAGCGGCTCGGGGCGCTGGCCCAGGCCCACGAATACGTCCGCCCGCATTCCGCCGGCAGCGCGCCGCGGGTCGGCGGCCAGACCGTCCTCGGGCTGATGCGCCTGATCCTGTCGGCCTATGCCGAGGATGGGCGCTGCCGCATCGCCGTCGACGGCGACGATGCGGTCGTCGGCGAGCGCGCGGCGACCGCGCTGGCGCTGATCATGCACGAGCAGGCGACGAACGCGGTGAAGTACGGCGCGCTCTCCAACGAGGCCGGCACCGTCACGCTGACCGGGCGGCGGACCGATTCGCGCTACCGCCTGACCTGGGCCGAGCGCGGCGGGCCGCCCGTTCCCTCGGCCCCCACGCGCAAGGGCTTCGGCACGGAACTCGCCGAGCGCAGCGTCACGGGCCAGCTCGACGGCATCCTGGAGCACGATTGGGCGCCGAGCGGCCTCGTGCTGCACCTCGACGTCCCGGCGGAGACCCTGCGGTTCTGATCCGTCCCGCCCCGGCCCGCGGATATCGCCTCGTCGTCCTCGATTTCGACGGGACGCTCGCCGACACCTTTCCCTGGTTCTGCGGCGTGCTCGACGCGGTGGCCGACCGCTACCGCTTCCGCCGGGTCGCGGCGCACGAGACCGACGAGCTCCGCAGGCTCTCGGCGCGGGCGATCATGGCGCGCCTCGGCGTGCCGCGCTGGAAGCTGCCGCTGATCGCCCGCCACATGCACGGGCTCGCCGCGCGCGACGCCGCGCTGCTGCATCCGTTTCCCGGAACTTCGGAGATGCTGGCGGGGCTCGGCGAAGCGGGCGTCGCGACGGCCGTGCTCAGCTCGAACACCGAGGCGAACGTCCGGCGCGTGCTTGGGCCGGACGCCGCCCGGATCGGCCGCTACGCCTGCGGCGCGTCGGTGTTCGGCAAGGCACGGCGTCTCGGAAGCCTGCTGCGCCATGCGCGGATCGAGCCGCGTGCGGTGCTCTGCGTCGGCGACGAGCTGCGCGATCTCGACGCGGCGCGCGCGGTGGGCTGCGCCTTCGGCGCCGTCGCGTGGGGCTACACCGACGGGGCGACCCTGTCGGCGGCCCGTCCGACCTGATGTTCGCCGAACCCGCGCAGATCGTGGAGGCCGTCCTGTCGGCACGACGATGAGCCCTCGCGGGGCCGCCTCCCTCCCCCCGCAGAGGGGGGAAGGACGGTTCGGGGTCGGGCCTTCGCCCGACGCCTCACATGCCGCGCTGGGCGCCCGGGACCACGCTGGCGCCGTTGCCGCTGCCGAAGGGCTCGTACTTGGTCAGGCCCTTGAACAGCTGGCTCAGGAAGGCGCGGTCGGCGCCGCTGGTCGGCGTGGTGCGCTCGATGAAGTCGAACACCTTGCCGTCCTGCAGGCCGTACAGGGCGACGCGCTCAACCTTGAAGGCGGGGGTGAAGTACACCGCCGTGACCTTCTGGTCCTCGACCTGCTCGCCGAGGAACAGGACCGTGCGCGAGGTGTTCTGGGAGATGTAGTACCAGGACTTGTTGCCGACGGTGGAGACCGTGGACGGGGTGCCCAGCGTCTGCAGCACCTGCTCCGGGCTCATGCCGGGCTTGACGGTGGCGAGCGCCGCTTGGTCGATCTGGTAGCCGTGGCGAAGCTCCTCGCCGATGCAGCCCGACAGGCCGAGGCCGAGCAGGCCAACGAGGCCGAGGCGCGCGAGAGACGGAACGAGACGGCGCGACATCGGCCACCCTATGTTGCTGATGGGACGGGACGCCGCTAGGCACGCCGGAGCGCGACACCAGGGGCGGTCTGATGAATGCTTGCACCTTGACCGTGGGTTGCCGTACCGCGGGGTTATGGCTTTGACAAGGCAAGCTCGGCCACAGGCCACAACGCTGCGCGACCGGGCATGGCCGTTCCGCCGGGCACGGTCCGGGCGCCGGCCTCCGGGCCGAGGGCGGACCCCATGATCACCCGGTTCTTCCGGCGCAACGACGCGCGGCGGCGGTCCATCGAGACCCTGCACATGCGCCTCAACGCGGCCTCGCGGCAGCCGGGCCTCTACACCGCGCTCGGCGTGCCCGACGGCGTGGAGGGCCGCTTCGAATCGCTCATCCTCCACGTCATCCTGGCTTTGCGCCGCCTGAACCGCCTGCCGGCGCCGGCGGCGGACGTGGCGCAGGACCTCGTGAACTCGGTCTTCCTCCAGCTCGACGCGTCCCTGCGCGAGCTCGGCGTCGGCGATTTCGGCGTGCCCAAGCGCATGAAGAAGCTCGGCGCCGCGTTCTACGGCCGCGCCGCCAACTACGACGCGGCGCTCGACGCGGGCGATGCCGCCGCGCTCCGCATTGCGCTCGCCCGCAACGTGCTCGGCAGCGAGGATCCCGAAGCCGCCGCCGGCCTCGCCGACTACGTCCTCGCCGCCGACCGCGCGCTGGCCGAGGCCGACCTCGACGGCCTGCTCGGCGCCGGCCCGTCCTTCCCGCATGCGGGCGATGCCCCGACACTCGACCTGGAAGCCCGATGAGCGTGAGCGAGACCCCCCTGTCCCGATGGGTGAGCGTGGCGCGGCTGCCGCAGGGCCGCGGCGCCGTCACCGTCGAGGCGACGCCGGCCGAGTGCACGGCGCTCGCCGCCGACTTCAAGATCCCGGCGATCCGCGACCTCGCCGGGCAGTTCTCGGTGTCCGGCCCGACGAGCCGCCTCGTCGTCACCGGCACCGTCGAGGGCACCGTGACGCTGGTCTGCACCGTCAGCCTGGAGCCGTTCGAGACCAGGGTCTCCGAGCCGGTGGAGGTGGTCTTCACCGACACCGACCGCCTCGCCGGCACCGACGCGGAGGATGCCGACATCCCCGACCCGATCGTCGGCGGGCGGATCGACTTCGGCCTTCTGACCGCCGAGTTCCTGGCGCTCGGGATCGACCCCTATCCGCGCAAGCCCGGGGTGGTGTTCGAGGCGGTCCAGCTCGGCGAGGACGTGAAACCCTTCGACGTCCTGCGGACGCTCCGCTCCGAGGAGCCGTAGCGGGCTCCCGGGTCCGCGGGCCGCCGAACCCGGCCGCCAAATCGGGCCGCACCCTGCCCCTGCGCGAGAATTCGTTTGCCCGCCGGGGCTGGATCGCTATTTTCCGCCGCGCCGATCCCGGCCGTCGCCCCCGCGACGGCGTTCCGTCAAAGGCCGCGACAACCCCTTCATGTCCCAACGCGTGTGCATCTCGCTCGACGCCATGGGCGGCGACTATGGCCCCTCGACCGTCGTGCCCGGTGCCGCGCTCGCGCGCGAGCGCCATCCCGAGACGACCTTCCTGATCTTCGGCGACGAGGCGGTGGTCGCCCCCCTCGTGGCGGCCGAGCCGCGCCTCAAGGGCGGCGTCGAGATCCGCCACACCACCTACGCCGTCGCCATGGACGACAAGCCGAGCCAGGCGGTGCGCCAGGGCCGCGGCAAGTCGTCGATGTGGAAGGCGATCCAGGCGGTGAAGGACGGCGAGGCCGATGCCGCAGTCTCCGCCGGCAACACCGGCGCGCTGATGGCGATGTCGAAGATCTGCCTGAAGACCATGGCCGGCATCGAGCGCCCGGCCATCGCCTGCCTGTGGCCGACGGTGCGCGGCGAGAGCGTGGTGCTCGACGTCGGCGCCACCATCGGCACCGATGCCGAGCACCTGATCGAGATGGCGGTGATGGGCTCCGCCATGGCCCGCATCGTGTTCGACCTCGAGCGTCCGACGGTAGGGCTGCTCAACGTCGGCACCGAGGAGATGAAGGGCAACGAGGCGGTGAAGGAGGCGGCGCGCCTGCTGCGCGAGATCGACCTGCCGAATTTCGCCTATCACGGCTTCGTCGAGGGCAACGACCTCGGCCACGGCACCGTCGACGTGGTCGTCACCGAAGGTTTCACGGGAAACATCGCGCTGAAGACCGCGGAAGGCACCGCCAAGCAGATCGGCACGTACCTGCGCTCCGCGATGACGCGGACGCTGTCCGCCAAGATCGGCGCGCTGTTCGCCCGCCAGGCGTTCCGCGCGCTGCGCGAGAAGATGAACCCGAGCCGGGCCAACGGCGGCGTGTTCCTCGGGCTCGAGGGCATCGTCATCAAGAGCCACGGCTCGGAGAACGCGCAAGGCTTCGCGGCCGCCGTCGACCTCGCCCACGACATGGCCCGCCACGACCTGATGCGCACGATCCGCGAGATGCTCGACCAGACGCCGACGCTCGCGCCGGCCTGACTTCGCCCCGGCCCGGATGGGTGCCCGGCCGGACCTTCGCCGGCGCGGGACGCCCGCACCGGCACGAGACGCCTGCACCGGCCCGGGATCGGGGTCGGTGAACGAATGCGATGGAGATCGGAGCGATGCAGGTCTAACAACCGATGGTTGTTGCGCCGGCGTCGCGACGGGAAGGAATCCGATGACAACCCTGCGTTCCGTCGTCGTCGGCACCGGCTCGGGGCTTCCTGCGCGGGTGGTGACCAACGCCGAGCTCGCCGAGCGGGTCGACACCTCGGACGAATGGATCGTCCAGCGCACCGGCATCCGGCAGCGCTACCTCGCGGACGCCACCGAGACCACGTCGGTGCTCGGCATCCGCGCGGCCCGCGCTGCGCTCGACGATGCCGGCCTCACCGGCGGCGACATCGACCTCGTGATCTGCGCCACCTCGACGCCCGACCACACCTTTCCCTCGACCGCGACGCAGATCCAGGCGGCGCTCGGCATCACGGCGGGTGCCGCCTTCGACCTGCAGGCGGTCTGCGCCGGCTTCGTCTTCGCCGTCTCCACCGCCGACAAGTTCCTGTCGACCGGCGCGGCCCGGCGCGCGCTCGTCGTCGGCGCCGAGACCTTCTCGCGCATCGTCGACTGGGAGGACCGCACCACCTGCGTGCTGTTCGGCGACGGGGCCGGCGCGATCGTGCTGGAGGCGCAGGAGGCCGCGGGGGCGAGCGGCGACCGGGGCGTGATCAGCGCGAGCCTGCGCTCGGACGGGCGCCACCGCGAGAAGCTCTACGTCGACGGCGGCCCGGGCTCGACCGGCACCACCGGCCATCTCCGGATGGAGGGGAAGGACGTGTTCCGCTTCGCCGTCGGCTCGGTGATGGACGTGATCGTCGACGCGCTCGAGAAGGGCGGCGCGACGGCGGCCGACCTCGACTGGTTCGTGCCGCACCAGGCCAACCGCCGCATCATCGAGGCGTCCGCCGACAAGCTCGGCATCCCGCGCGACAAGGTGGTGCTGACGGTCGACCGCCACGGCAACACCTCGGCCGCATCGATCCCGCTGGCTCTGGACGTGGCCCGCCGGGACGGCCGCATCCGCCGCGGCGACCTCGTGATGATCGAGGCGATCGGCGGCGGCTTCAGCTGGGGCGCGGCGCTGATCCGCTGGTAGCCGAAAACAATTTCCGGAGCCGCCCCGGTTGACCCGGGCCCGACCGGGGATTAGCGTGGCAGATCATAGGGATACGTCGGAAACGACCGCTCCCGGCAAGAAGAACCGCGAGGGGTCGAGGCATGACAGGCAAGACGGTGACGCGCGCCGATTTGAGCGAGGCCGTCTACCAGCAGGTCGGCCTCTCCCGCACCGAATCCGCCGCCCTCGTCGAGACGGTCCTGTCCGAGATCTGCGCCTGCCTCTCGGAGGGCGAGACCGTGAAGCTGTCCTCGTTCGGCTCCTTCGTCGTGCGGTCGAAGGGCAAGCGCGTCGGCCGCAACCCCAAGACCGGCGTCGAGGTGGCGATCGAGCCGCGCCAGGTGATGGTGTTCAAGCCCTCGAACGTGCTCAAGGCCCGGATCAACGGCCTGAACGGCGCCGCCCACGCCGACGACTGACCGCTCGCCCATCGCCGCCCTCGTAGCCGGATCGATCCATGGCGCTCGCTGCCCTCACTGAGGCGTCCGGACCCGTCGACAAGGATCCGGGCGCGTTCCGCACGATCACCGAGGTGGCCGAAGCCCTCGACGTGCCGCAGCACGTGCTGCGGTTCTGGGAAACCCGGTTCGGCCAGATCCGGCCGGTGAAGCGGGCCGGCGGGCGGCGCTACTACCGTCCCGGCGACGTCGCGCTCGTCGCGGGCATCCGCCACCTGCTCCACGTCCAGCGCTACACGATCGAGGGGGCGCAGCGCGTCCTCAAGGAGAACGGCGTCCGCTTCGTCCAGGCGGTTGGCCGCGGCGAGGCGGTTGCGGCCGCGCCGGTGATGCAGGAGACGAGCGGCCCGGCCACGTCGTCCCCCGACGGCGCCGAGCCCGAGACCCTGGATCGCGAGGGGTCGAATCGCGAAACGTCGGATCATGAGGCCCTGGACCGCGGGGCGCTGGCCGGCGCGCTGCAGGACCTCTACGCCTGCCGCGAGGCGCTGGCGGCCTTCCGCGCCCCGCCCGAGGCCTGAGCGGCGCCCAGGCTGCGTCGCGACGACGCCGCGCGATGCGTCACGGCGCGGCGAACTTTGCGGGCCGATCCGCGTTGATCGCCGCATGAGCGCACCCCGCCGTTCGATGACGCCGACGCAGGAACTCATCAGCCGCGTGATGCGGATCGTGCGCGCGTGCCCCGACGCGGCCTCCGAGGTCCTGGAGCTGATGTTCCTCGTCAGCCAGATCGAGGCCGCGACCCACGTCGACCGGGATTATCGCGACGCGCGGCGCGTCGTCAGCCGCCTGCGCAACCCGCTCTGGGAGATGGGGCCGACCGATCGCGGCGCGCTGCTGGCCGCGGCCGAGACGATCCGCCGGGTCTGCGGCCTCGACGAGACCGACATCCCCGTCACCCCGACTTCGGATGCGGGCGAGCGCGCACGGGTCGAGCGCAGCCTCGCGGCGGCCCTGGAAGGCGAGCTCGACGCCGCGCAGATCGCCCGTGTCACCGGCGTGGTCGCGGCCGCGCTTCAGCAATAATCGCGGTCCCGGCTGCCGGCACGGGCCTGCGGCCTCGACGGGCGTCGTGGGCATCCCCACATCGGCTCGGCCGGCACGTGGCCCCATGGCTCCGGATGCCGCGCCAAGAGATGTTCGGAGACACGCCCGTGAGCGCCACCCTGTCCGCCCTTCGCCCCGTCCGCGCGCTCGCCGCCGGCGCTCTCCTGCTGGCCGCGCCCGCCTTCGCGCAGACGACGATCACCAAGAGCGAAACCGTCGCCTCCGGCAAGACGGTTCGGATCGCCATCGTCCCGAACCTGAAGAAGGATTGCTCGCCCGGCCCGATGCCGGAGTTCAAGGTCTCGGGGGCGCCGAAGAACGGCGCGCTGATCACCAAGGTCGGCAAGCAGAAGACGCCCGCTTCCTATCGCTGCCCGAACAAGGACACCGCGGTCCAGGGTCTCTTCTACCAGCCGAAGGCTGGCTACACCGGCGCCGACGAGGTGACGTTCGAAATCAAGAACGCGGACGGTCAAGTCCAGACGCAGAATATCAAAATCACCGTCGAGGCTGCGTCGGCCAAGAAAGACACCGATGCCAAGAAAGACAGCAGCGATCTTTGATAGGAGGCAACCGAAAGCTCGGAGTGCACGTTTTTTCGGCCGGATCGTTCTTTAGATCCGGCCGGACGACCACGGGGAAGCTTGACGGATGCCGCATTTCAGCCCGACGGGTGTTGCATCTAGCACACGCAGCGTCACCGTGTTCGCCGCACTGCGACAAATGCGGGCCTGTCGGTTGCGTTCGCGGCAGGACAGGATGAAGCTGTTGACGGTCTGAGAGGGTTATCGAATGCCGATGCATGCGACCAACGACCTTTTCCAGAGCTTCGCCCGCGGGTACGAAGCGCGCCGCGACACGGAGATGACGCTCTCCGAATTCCTCGAGGCGTGCCGCGACGAGCCGCTGATGTACGCGAGCGCCGCCGAGCGCATCCTCGACGCGATCGGCAAGCCGGAATTCGTCGACACCTCGAAGGACGCCCGCCTCGGCCGCGTCTTCATGAACCGGACGATCCGGACCTACCCGGCCTTCCACGAGTTCTTCGGCATGGAGGAGACGATCGAGCGGATCGTCTCGTTCTTCCGCCATGCGGCGCAGGGCCTGGAGGAGCGCAAGCAGATCCTCTACCTGCTCGGGCCCGTCGGCGGCGGCAAGTCGTCCCTGGCCGAGCGCCTCAAGGCCCTGATGGAGGTCCATCCGGTCTACGTGCTCAAGGCCGGCAACGAGGTCTCGCCGGTCTTCGAGAGCCCGCTCGGGCTGTTCGACCCCGAGACCATGGGCGCCGAGATCCAGAGCCGCTACGGCATCCCGCGCCGGCGCCTGACCGGCCTGATGAGCCCGTGGGCGCTGAAGCGTCTCGACGAGTTCGAGGGCGACATCTCGCAGTTCAAGGTGATCAAGGTCCGGCCCTCGCGCCTGCGCCAGATCGCCATCGCCAAGACCGAGCCCGGCGACGAGAACAACCAGGACATCTCCTCGCTGGTCGGCAAGGTCGACATCCGCCGGCTGGAGACGCTGTCGCAGGCGGACCCGGACGCGTACTCGTACTCGGGCGGCCTGAACCGCGCCAACCAGGGCGTCCTCGAGTTCGTCGAGATGTTCAAGGCGCCGATCAAGATGCTGCACCCGCTGCTCACGGCGACGCAGGAGGGCAACTACGTCGGCACCGAGAACATCGGCGCGATCCCCTTCACCGGCATCATCCTGGCGCACTCGAACGAGTCCGAGTGGCAGACCTTCAAGACCAACAAGAACAACGAAGCCTTCATCGACCGCATCTACGTGATCAAGGTGCCCTACTGCCTGCGCGTGCAGGAGGAACAGCACATCTACGAGAAGCTGATCTCGGGCTCCGAGCTCTCGGATGCGGCCTGCGCGCCGGGCACCTTGGAGATGCTGTCGCGGTTCTCGGTGCTGTCGCGCCTGCGCGAGCACGCCAACTCCAACGCGTTCTCGAAGATGCGCGTCTACGACGGCGAGTCCCTGCGCGAGGTCGACCCCCGCGCCCGCTCGATGCAGGAGTACAAGGATTCGGCCGGCGTCGACGAGGGCATGGACGGGATCTCGACCCGCTTCGCCTTCAAGGTGCTGGCCGCGACCTTCAACCACGACACCACCGAGGTCTCGGCCGACCCAGTGCACCTGATGTACGTGCTCGAGCAGTCGCTGCGCCGCGAGCAGCTCCCGCCCGAGACCGAGAAGCGCTACCTCGAGTTCATCAAGGGCGAGCTGGCGCCGCGCTACGCCGAGTTCATCGGGCACGAGATCCAGAAGGCCTACCTCGAATCCTACCACGATTACGGCCAGAACCTGTTCGACCGCTACATCGACTACGCCGACGCCTGGATCGAGGACCAGGACTTCAAGGATTCCGAGACCGGGCAATTGCTCAACCGCGAGCTTCTCAACCAGGAGCTGACGAAGATCGAGAAGCCGGCCGGGATCGCCAACCCGAAGGACTTCCGCAACGAGGTGGTGAAGTTCGCCCTGCGCTCGCGGGCCCAGCACGGCGGCCGCAACCCCTCGTGGACGTCCTACGAGAAGCTGCGCGAGGTCATCGAGCGGCGGATGTTCAGCCAGGTCGAGGAATTGTTGCCGGTGATCTCCTTCGGCTCGAAGAAGGACGGCGAGACCGAGAAGAAGCACGGCGAGTTCGTCGACCGGATGGTCTCGCGCGGCTACACCGAGCGGCAGGTGCGCCGCCTGGTCGAGTGGTACATGCGGGTGAAGCAGGCGGGATGATTCGGTCCCCTCGGGGACCTGATCGAGATCCGCCATGATTTCGGACGACCGGCCGGCGCGTTATCCCGGTCGGATCTTGCGGGCGGGGATTTGATCACCGAATGCACATCGTCGACCGTCGATTGAATCCAGGAGGCAAGAGCCTCGCCAACCGGCAGCGCTTCCTTAGGCGGGTCAAGGACGTGGCCCAGCGGGCCGTGCGCGAGTCGGCCCGCGAGAAGGACATCAAGGACCTCGGCAAGGACGGCCGCGTCACGGTGCCGGCCGACGGGGTGCGCGAGCCGCGCTTCTCCCGCCAGCCGGGCACCGGCCTCCAGGACCACATCCTGCCCGGCAACAAGACCTACGTGGAAGGCGACCGCATCGAGCGGCCGCAGGGCGGCGGGGGCGGCCGCGGCTCCGGCGAGGGCGGGGACGGCGGCGAGAACAACGAGGACGCGTTCCGCTTCGTCCTGACCCGGGAGGAGTTCCTCGAGCTGTTCCTCGAGGACCTAGAGCTGCCCGACCTCGCCAAGCGCCGCCTGGCGGTGGTGGAGACAGAGGGGCTGCGCCGGGCCGGCTACACCGTGACCGGCTCGCCGGCCAACCTCGCCCTCACCCGGACGCTGCGCAACTCGATGTCGCGGCGCATCGCCCTGAAGCGGCCGAAGCCCGAGGAGGTGGCGGCGCTCGAAGCGCGCATCGCCGGCCTGGACGAGGGCGACCCGGCGCTGCCGGACCTCGCCAAGGCGCTGGCGGGCTTGCGCGAGCGCACGCGGCGCATCCCCTACGTCGACCCGATCGACCTGCGCTACCGCCGCTTCGAGCCGTATCCGCGCCCGATCGCGCAGGCGGTGATGTTCTGCCTGATGGACGTGTCCGGCTCGATGACCGAGCACATGAAGGACCTCGCCAAGCGGTTCTACATCCTGCTGCACATCTTCCTCACGCGCCGCTACCGGCACGTGGAGATCGTGTTCATCCGCCACACCGACCGGGCGACCGAGGTCGACGAGGAGACCTTCTTCGGCTCCCGCGAGACCGGCGGCACGCTGGTCTCCTCGGCGCTGGTGGAGATGAAGCGCATCATCGCCGAGCGCTACGACCCCAACGACTGGAACATCTACGCGGCGCAGGCGTCGGACGGCGACAACGTCTCCTCCGACGGCCCGACCTCGACCGAGCTGTTGCGCGCCCACATCCTGCCGGCCTGCCAGCACTTCGCCTATCTCGAGGTCGGCGACGAGAACGGCCCGCGCGCCGGCTTCGTCGAGCACCGCACCACCCTGTGGCGGACCTACGAGGCCATCGCCAAGGCCGGCGGCCCGATCGCCATGCGCAAGGTCAACCACCGCCGCGAGATCTACGCCGTCTTCCGCGACCTGTTCGGGCGCAAGGACGCGCGGGCGGAGGCGGAGTCTTGAGCTTCGCAGGTCGTCATGTCGGGGCGCGGGTCCTCTCTCCCGGTTGGGAGAGGGACAGGGTGAGGGGGGCGACCTCTCCGGACGGACCTGCCCCCTCACCCCAACCCTCTCCCGCACGGGAGAGGGGGTACGTCGCGCTTCGGCCGGCCGATCGGGAGGCGATATGACTGCTATCAAGACACGCGCGACGTCCGGCGCCCCAAAACCGCTGTTCACCGGCAACGACTGGGACTTCGACACCATCCGGCGCATCCACGACGCCTGCGAGGTCGAGGCGCGGGCGCTCGGGCTGTCGTGGTATCCGAACCAGATCGAGGTCATCACCGCCGAGCAGATGCTCGACGCCTACGCGTCGATCGGCATGCCGCTGTTCTACAAGCACTGGTCGTTCGGCAAGCACTTCGCCCAGCACGAATCCGGCTATCGCCGCGGCATGATGGGGCTCGCCTACGAGATCGTCATCAACTCCGACCCGTGCATCTCCTACATCATGGAGGAGAACACGGCGACGATGCAGACGCTTGTGATCGCCCACGCCGCGTTCGGCCACAACCACTTCTTCAAGAACAACTACCTGTTCCGGCAGTGGACCGACGCCGAGGGCATCCTCGACTATCTCGACTTCGCCAAGACCTACATCTCCCGCTGCGAGGAGCGCTACGGCCATCAGGCCGTCGAGCAGGTGCTCGACGCCGCCCACGCGCTGATGAGCCAGGGCGTGCACCGCTACCCGCGCAAGAAGCGGCCGGACCTCGCCTCCGAGCAGCGGCGCGAGCGCGAGCGGGTCGAGCACGGCGAGCAGATCTACAACGACCTGTGGCGCACCCTGCCGGCGAAGGCGGGGGCGACGCGCGCCGACCAGGCGATCGAGCGGCGCAAGGCGCTGCTCGAGCTGCCGCAGGAGAACATCCTCTACTTCCTGGAGAAGGTCGCCCCGCGCCTGCAGCGCTGGCAGCGCGAGATCCTGCGCATCGTCCGGCTGGTGGCGCAGTACTTCTACCCGCAGCGCCAGACCAAGGTGATGAACGAGGGCTGCGCCACCTACTGCCACTACCGGATCATGAACGCGCTCTCCGAGAAGGGCCTGATCGGCGAGGCGGCCTATCTCGAGTTCCTGCAGTCGCACACCAACGTCATCCGCCAGCCGAACTACGACGACCGCAGCTACAGCGGCCACAACCCCTACGCGATCGGCTTCGCGATGATGCAGGACATCGCCCGCATCGTCGAGCAGCCGACGGCGGAGGACCGGCAGTGGTTCCCCGACATCGCCGGCACCGGCGACGGCATGGCGGTGCTGCGCGATTGCTGGGAGAACTACCGCGACGAGAGCTTCATCGCCCAGTTCCTGTCGCCGAAGCTGATGCGCGACATGCGGCTGTTCCACGTCGCCGACGATCCGGAGCAGCCCGAGCTGCACGTCGCCGCGATCCACGACGAGCGCGGCTACCGCAAGATGCGCCGCTCGTTCGGCCGCCAGTACGACGTGGCCTGGCTCGATCCCGACATCGAGGTGGTGGACGTCGACCTCGAAGGCGACCGCCGCCTGATCCTGCACCACAAGGCGCTGAACAAGATCACCCTGCAGAAGGACGACGCCCGGCGCGTGCTGCAGCACCTCGCCGACCTCTGGGGCTACGACGTGGTGCTCAAGGAGATCGAGCCCGCCACCGGCACCGTGCTCGGCGAGCACCACGCGAGCGCGCGGCCGATCTTCTTCTGAGGCGTTTCGCGACGGTGCCGCATCGTGCAGGCCTCCCCGCCCGCGGCGGCGAGGGGGGCCCCGCGGCTCGTCCGAGGCCCGTGTGGAAATGGCCGGCGAAGGCCGCTCGGCCGGGGCTCACGCCGTCGGCGCGGTCCCCGGGCAGGGCATCGGTGCGCAGGACAGGCTCGCGGCCGGCGGCTTGGACGGCGGGGCGCGCAGGACGATGATGGCGCTGCCGAGCACGGCCAGCGCCACGGCGGCGACGAAGGTGAGGAAAAGCCAGCGGGGCATCGCCTCCCCTACCACGGGCGGGCGATGGCCGGTACCGCGGCACGTTCGACGCCCCGGCCGGGTCCCGTGTCAGGCGGGGTCGATCTCGAACTCCATGCCGCGGCCGGGGCCCTGGTCGGCATAGCCGACGAGGGTGTAGCCGCGCTCGGCGAGGGCGGCGTCGAGGTAGTCGCGATGCTTGCGGTAGAGCTGGCCGATCGCCAGCGGCGTCAGCCGCGGGTTGCCCTGGCGCAGCCGGTCGACGCCGATCTGCAGCGGCGCGCCGTCCCGGTCGGCGATGCGCACGATCGCGGATGCGAGCTCGGCCGCCTTCGTCTCGGAGGCGGATTTCGCCTTGAACGCCATGCCCTCGTCCTCGCCCCGGCTCAGTCCGTCAGGTGGCGCGCCTCTTCCGGCAGCATGATCGGGATGCCGTCGCGGATCGGGTAGGCGAGCTTGGCCGAGCGGCTGATCAGCTCCTGGCGGCCGGCATCGTAATCGAGGGTGCCCTTGGTCAGCGGGCAGACCAGCAGCTCGAGGAGCTTCGGGTCGACGCGGGTCGCCTCGACGGCGGTGCTCTGCGTGGTCATGTCCTGCGTCATGCTCTGGTTCTCCATGGGAAGCCGTGCCGGTCGGTCGCGAAGGCGCAGGCGCTCGTCGCCGCCGGGCCGTCCTTCGAGCCGTCACTGCATCGTCGGCTCGGGCCCGGTGCTGCGCACCATCTCCATCTCGGTGACCGCGACCAGGATCTCGGCGCGGGTCTTCAGGTCGGCGGCCTCGAGCATCGCCTGCTTCTCGCGGACGCCGAACGGGCTCATCATGCATAGCGCGTTGACCAGGGCCTCGTTCGGCGCCTCCTCGATCCCGGCCCAGTCGACCTTGAGGTCGTTGGAATCGACGAAGTCGCGCAGCGCCCGCAGCACGCCCTCGCGGTCCACCGCGTCCTCGCCGGCGCGCGCGGTGAAATCGATGGCGAAGTCGTCGTAGCTGACCTGGCAGCGGCGATAGGCGCCGGTGGTGGCCAGCTCGCTCATCACCCGGAAGCGGCCGATGCCGGTCAGCGAGAGCAGGTATCGCCCGTCGCCGGTCTCGGCGAACTGGGTGATCCGCCCGGCGCAGCCGACGCGGTACAGCTTCGGGTTCAACGGCGAGGCGCCGCCCTCGGCGTCGGGCTGGATCATGCCGATGACCCGGTCGGTCCGCAGGGCGTCGTCCACCATCGCGAGGTAGCGCGGCTCGAAGATGTTGAGCGGCATCTGCCCGCGCGGCAGCAGCAGGGCGCCGGGCAGGGGGAAGACCGGGATGACGGGCGGGCAATCGCCCGGCCCCTTGTAGCCCGCATGCGTGCTCATGATGCCTCCAGCAAGACAGAACCTTCGGCTTCCCTCTGCACCCGCAGATCCGCCCTCACGCGAACAGCAGCGTCGAGAGCTTGCGCCGTCCGCGGATCGCGGCCGGATCCATCGGGCCCCAGGCCTCGAAGAACTGGAGCAGCTGCTTGCGCGCGCCGTCCTCGTTCCAGGTCCGGTCGCGGCGGATGATCTCGATCAGGTGATCGACCGCCTTCTCGCGCTCGTTCCCGGCATTGAGGCCGAGGGCGAGGTCGAACCGGGCCTGGTGCGCGTCCGGGTTCGCGGCGACCTCCGCCTCCAGGCCGGCGAGGTCGCCGAGCGCCGCGGCCTGCTCGGCCAGGACGATCGCGGCGCGGATGCCGGCGAGCCCCGGGTCGGCGGCCTTGGCCTCCGGCACCATCGCCAGCACCTGCTTGGCGTTCTCCAGCTCGCCGGCGTCGAGCTGGATCTTGGCGAGGCCGGCCAGGGCCGCGACGTTGTCGGGCTGCTGCCCGAGCACCGCCGCGTAGAGCTCGGAGGCGCCGGCGAGGTCGCCCTCCGCCAGCGCCTGCGCGGCTTCCGCCATCACCTGATCGATCTCGCTCGGGCCGGCGAGACGGTCGAAGAAGGTCTTGATCTGCGCTTCCGGCAGGGCGCCCTCGAACATGTCGACCGGGCGGCCCTGGTCGATGGCGACCACGGCGGGCACGCCCTGCAGGCCGAGCTGCTGGCCGATCTGGCCCCAGACCGCCGGATGCTCGTCGACGTTCATCTTGACCAGCACGACCTTGCCCGCGGCGGCGCGGACGAGCTTCTCCAGCACGGCGAGCAGCGTCTTGCTCGACGGTGCGCGCGGCGACCAGAACGCGACCAGCACGGGACGGTTCGCCGATTCGGCGATGACGTCCTGCCGGAAACCGGCCGTGGTGGTCTCCCGGATCAGGTCGGACGCACCCGGGTGCGCGTCCGTCGCGAGCGTGTCGTTCAGCATGCGGTGTCGGGCCTTGGAACCAAATGTCGCCAGACCGGGTACATGGGACTCGGGCACGCGGCTGACCAGTGCGGTGCGCGCGCTCTCGCGCGGCGGAATCGGGCAAATCCGCAGGTTTCGTCGGGTTTTCGCCGGTCCCCGAGGGCCGTCCCGCGCGCGGTGCCGGGCCGAGACCGGATCGCTGCATCCCAGGGTGGAGCGCGTCGTGCGGTGCGCCCCGACCCTCGAAACGCCGGGCCTACTGCGCGGGGGCGCCGGCGGCGGCCTTGGCCTGCGTCACGAAGGTCCCGGCGAAGGTGCGGCCGTCCGGCGCCGAGGCCTCGCAGGCGATGGTGGTCTTGCCCGGTGCCGGCGTCGAGAAGGTGCAGGCGCCGACCGCCGGGGTCGGGTTGCGCACGATGCCCTTGTCGCTCGACGTGCCGGTGGTGACGAGGTTGATCGGCTGCAGCGGGTCGGTCTCCTCGGTGCGCTCCTGCTGCGCGCCGGTGCCGCTGAAGCTGAGCGTGCGCCCGTCCGTGGTGGTGAAGTCGAAGGTCGTGCGCCGACGCTCGGCGCTGTTCCCGAGGGTCGGCCTGCAGGCCGAGGTGGCGTCCTTCCCTTCGATCGTCAGTTTCTCGCAGGTGCCGTCGAGCTGCACCGCGGCCTGGGACCAGGCGGGGCCCGACAGCGCCAAGGGCGCGGCGAGCAGGGCGAGGGCGAGGCGGCGAGAGGTGTGTGCGAGCGTCATGCCGTCCGATCTAACGCGCCGCGCGCATCCGTCGAGCCCGGCGCGCGTTCGCCTCACCCGCCGAAGCGCAGGGCCCGGTCGTTGGGCGCGGCGAAGTCCAGCGCCGGCCCCACCGGGACGATGCCCGTCGGGTTGATGGTCGGATGGCTCTCGTAATAGTGCCGCTTGATGTGGACGAGGTCCACCGTCCCGGCGACGCCCGGCAGGGCGTAGAGGTCGCGCAGGTAGTTCGACAGGTTCGGGTAGTCGGCGATGCGCTGCCGGTTGCACTTGAAGTGCCCGACATAGACCGCGTCGAACCGCACCAGCGTAGTGAACAGCCGGATGTCGGCCTCGGTGAGCCGTGCGCCGCACAGGTAGCGCGACCGGTCGAGGCGGGCGTCCAGCGCGTCGAGCTCGGCGAACAGCGCGGCGAAGGCCTCCGCGTAGACGGATTGCGCGGTGGCGAAGCCGGCCTTGTAGACGCCGTTGTTGACCCGGTCGTAGACCCGGGCGTTCACCGCATCGATTTCCCCGCGCAGGTCGTCCGGGCAGAGGTCCGGCCCGCCGCCGTGGAAGGCCCCGTCGAGCATGCGGATGATCTCGGCCGATTCGTTCGAGACGATCGTCTTCCGCTCGCGGTCCCACAGCACCGGCACGGTGACGCGGCCGGTATAGCGCGGGTCGGCGGCGCGGTAGACCTCGTAGAGCCGCGTCGCATGGTGGATCGGATCGGGGGTGGCGCCGGGGCTGTCGCCAAACACCCAGCCCTCGGCGCCCATGTGCGGGTCGACGACGGAGACGGAGATCGCGTCCTCGAGGCCCTTCAGCGCCCGCACGATCAGGGTGCGGTGCGCCCAAGGGCAGGCGAGCGAGACGTAGAGGTGGTAGCGCCCGGGCTCGGCCTTGAACCCGCCCTCGCCCGAGGGGCCGGGCGACCCGTCGGCGGTGACCCAGCTGCGGAAGGCGGAGGCCTTGCGCTCGAAGCGGCCGCCGGTCGACGCCGTGTCGTACCACTGATCCTGCCAGACGCCGTCGACGAGCAATCCCATGGGTGCGATCCGTTGTTTCGCGCGTCGCGCCGTCCGTCGGGAGGGCGACGCGGGGAGGGGGAAAGGTTGCGGCAGGCTTGGTGCCTCTCACCCCCCCCCGTCGTGGCGTCGCCGACATAGTGAACGGCCGCGGAGGTCGGGGGTTTGGTGAGGTGCACTTAGCCCGTTTCCTGCTTGGATGTCTTCCTCGGTCGTCGCCCCGCGCAGGCCTCGGCATCTCGCATTCGATGCCGGACCGTGAGACGGATGGCACGATCCCGCCGAAACGTCCGGAGAGAAGGCCCGATGTCGCTTGCCCTCGCGATCCCCGCCGCCGAGGCGGCCATGTTCACCGCCGGATGCGCCGCGATCCACGCGCTGCGGCGGCAGGCCGACGGGGTGACGCTGGGCCTGGCCGGCCTCCTCGCGATCGTCGTCCTGCTCCTCGGCATCGCGTGGACGCCGGACCTGTACCTCGCGGCCCAGACCGACGACGTCCTCGTCGAAACCACCCTGAGCCAGCCGATCCCCTGATGCGATCTTGCAACGGGAGAGCATTCCACGTGATCCGGGGATCGCGGAGAATGCTCTAGCCGGCCGCGCCGGCCCGGCGCCCGGCGGCCACGTCGAAGTCGTCGGCGGGCAGGCGGGCGAGGAAGCGCTCGGCCAGCTCGAACAGCAGGATGTCGGGGCGCACCCGCTCGACGTAAGCCCAGTCGAAGCTCGACGACCACACGAAGTGCACCTCGGCGAAGCTCTCGGCCAGCAGCCCGGTGAGCAGCATCGGCGCGAAATGCGCGTAGGAATCGCCGAACAGCACCACGCGCCGCGGGTCGGCGGCGGGGTTGGCGTTGCGGTAGACCACGTGCGCGCCGACATGCAGGTCCACCTCGGTTCCCGCTTCCTCGGAGGCCGCGAGCAGCGCCCCGGTCTCGACGCGCACCGCGTCGCGGTGGATCTGCGGGCGCACCAGGCGCTCGGCCGGCCGGCCCGGCAGCTTTGCGCCGAGATCCATCACCCGCTCCGTCACGAGGACGGGCCGGGTGCCGATGTCGGCCGGCGGGACCGCGGCGAGCGCCCGCATCAATTCGCGATAGGCGAGCAGGCATCCCTCGGCCGACCAGTGCGTGTCGGTCTTGAGGTAGAGCGGCACCGGCCCGTCGCGGGCCGCGCGAAACGGGCCGAGCAGGTCGAGATAGGTGGCCTGCCCCGCGAGCTTGCGGGCGAGGCGACGGGTCGAGGCCCGGGCCGGGTCGTAGCGCAGGTCGATGGTCTTGTGATCGTAGACCGAGAGCTTTTCCGGCACGATGAGCTGGACGCAGCGGATGCCGAGCCCGGCCGCGCGGGCGGCGCGCGCCGTGATCAGCCGGGTCCAGCCGCGCAGGGTCCACCACTGCCGCAGGGTCCCGCGGTAGCGCTGCATGACGTCGTTGCTGCCGCCGATGAGGAACAGCCAGCCGTCGCGCCCCTCGTGGACGGTTTCCCGGACGGGGGGGACGGGCGAACGCTTCGGGGCCATGGCCGGTGCTTTAGCCGCAGGCCGCGCCCGGCGGAAGTGAGGAGCCGGCACGGGTGCCGGGGCGTTCGGCCCTCATGGAGCCCGCCCAGACCCTCGCGCCACCGGTGCTTTCGCCGCCCGTCCTTTCGCCGCCGCCCGCGCCGGCCGTCTCGTCGACGGCGCGGGCGGCACGCTTGTGGCGTCCGCGGCGCGTCCTGGCCACGCCGGCCGCCCTGGAGCACGCGCACGGCCGGGCGATGCTCGCCCGCGCGGAAGCGCTCGGGCTCCCGGTCGAGCGCCTGACGGCCAACCGCCTCACCGGCCTGCGCCAGGCCGACCCGCGCCGGGCCTACATCGAGGCGAAGGCGACGCTCGCCCTCGTCGTGGCACCGCCGACCAAGCTCCGGCTCCAGCCGATCCCGCCCTCGGCCGACTGGCGCTTCGACCTCGCCGAGGGCTGCCCGGCCCATTGCCAGTACTGCTACCTCGCCGGCTCCCTGTCGGGGCCGCCGGTGACGCGGGCCTACGCCAACCTCGACGCGATCCTGACCAATCTCGGCGCCTATCTCGGCCAGGGCGCGGTGACCTCGGCACAGGCCGAGCGGGCGCAGGAAGGGACCACCTTCGAGGCCTCGTGCTACACCGATCCGCTGGGCATCGAGCACCTCACCGGCTCGCTCTCGGCGGCGATCCGGCATTTCGGTGCCTGGGAGGCGCCGGTGCAGCTGCGCTTCACCACCAAGTTCGCCGCGGTCGAGCCGCTGCTCGACCTGCCGCACAACCGCCGCACCCGCATCCGGTTCTCGGTCAACGCCCGCACCGCGACGCGCTACGAGGGCGGCACCGCGAGCCTCGACGCGCGGCTCCAGGCGATGCGGGCCGTGGCGCTGGCGGGCTATCCCGTCGGGCTCACGATCGCGCCGATCCTGCCGGTGCCGGATTGGGAGGCCGGCTATGCCGGGCTGATCCGCGAGGCCGCTGCGGCGCTCGCCGACGTGCCCGACCTCGACCTCACCGCCGAGCTGATCACCCACCGCTTCACCCCGGGCTCGAAGCAGGTGCTCCAGGGCTGGTACCCGGGCTCCGACCTGCCGCTCGACGAGGCCGAGCGCGCGAAGAAGCTCACCAAGTTCGGCTCGGTGAAGTACGTCTTCCCCAAGGAGCTGATGCGGTCGATGCGCGACACGCTGTTTGCCGCGCTCGCCCGCGACCTGCCCGCGGCGCGGATCCTCTACTGGACCTGATCGCGCGCCGCGCCATCTCCGTCCGGCCGCGACAGGAAGCCCGCATGCCAGAGACGCCGACGCAAGATGCGCTGAAGCAAGAGGAGCCGGGACAGGACGCCCGGCAGGCGCCCCTGATCCTGACGCTCGAGTTCGACGCGGACACGTTCGCGCGGTTCGACGGCCTGCGGCGCCAACACTTCCCGAAGGCGCTCAACCGCATCCCGGCCCACGCCACGCTGTTCCACAACCTGCCCGGCGCCGCCGAGGCGGGCGTGCGCGAGACGATCGCGCTGCTCGCGCGCACCGTGCCGCCGCCCGAGGTTGCGGTGACGGGGCTGCGCTTCACCGGCCGCGGCGTGGCCTACGTCCTCGATTCCGAGCCGCTCTCCGCCTTCCGCGCGCGCCTCGCCAAGACCTTCGACGCCCACCTCACCGCCCAGGACAAGCAGGGCTGGCGCCCGCATGTCACCGTGCAGAACAAGGTCGACCCCGACACCGCCCGCGCGCTCCACGCCGCCCTCGCCGACGACTTCGCGCCGTTCCGCTTCACCGCGCCGGCCACCCGCCTGTGGCGCTACCTCGGCGGTCCCTGGGCCGAGCGGGCGCGCTTCGCCTTCGGCGAGAACGCGTGATGGTCTCGATGAATCCTCCCCACGGCGCCCGCGATCGATCGGGCACGGCGCGATGAGCCCCCCCGCCCCGCTGCGGCGCATCCCGTTCCTGTCCCACGCCACCTCCGTCTGGCTCCGGCTGCGCCTCAACGAGGTCGGGCCGTTGCTGGCGCTGATCTGCGTCAGCGGGCTCGGCTACGCCTTCTTCGCCCTGGCGCACGAGGTCGGCGAGGGTTCGACCGAGGCGCTCGACCGCAAGATCCTGCTCGCCCTGCGCAACCCGGCCGACCTGTCCGATCCGATCGGGCCGCGCTGGCTGGAGGAGACGATGCGCGACATCACCGGGCTCGGCAGCGTCTTCACCATCGTGTTCCTGACGGCGTCGGTCGCGGCCTACCTCGCCCTGTCCGGCAAGCGCCGGGTCGGCCTGTTCGTGATCGGCGCGGTCGGCGGCGGCGAGCTGGTCTCGACGGTGCTGAAGCTGTTCTACCATCGCCCGCGGCCGGACCTGGTGCCGCACGGCATGGACGTGTTCACGGCGAGCTTCCCGAGCGGCCACGCGATGATGTCGGCGATCGCCTACCTGACCCTGGCGACGCTGCTCGCGCGGATCGACCGCTACCGCCGCGTCAAGGCGCTGGTGCTGGCGCTCGGCGTCACCATGACCCTCCTCGTCGGGATCAGCCGGATCTACCTCGGCGTCCACTGGCCGAGCGACGTGCTGGCCGGGTGGTGCATCGGCGCCGCCTGGGCGGCCCTGTGCTGGTTCGTCGCGCTCCAGCTCCAGCGCAGCGGCGGCGTCGAGGCGCCGGACCCGCCGCCGGCCCGGTGACGGCCGCATGCCTGCCCGGCGCCGTTAGGGTTAACCAACACTTATACCTGACGAGACGAAGCTTTTCGTGCTCCCTTGCATTGATGAAATGCCAACAAGAGCCGGGATGACTTTCGTGACCTTGACGACGCCCAAGATCGAGCGCCGCCACAGCGACCGCCGCCGGGCCTGCCTCGGCGGCACCCTGCGCCTCGCGGCGTTCCTGCGGGAGGCTCCGTGCCGCCTGCGGGACCATTCG
Source organism: Methylobacterium sp. J-092 (assembly GCF_022829325.1). Taxonomy (NCBI): domain Bacteria; kingdom Pseudomonadati; phylum Pseudomonadota; class Alphaproteobacteria; order Hyphomicrobiales; family Methylobacteriaceae; genus Methylobacterium; species Methylobacterium sp. J-092. Next base: position 132,138 of record NZ_JAKSXU010000128.1, read on the forward strand.
CTGACCGGCGCCCGCATCGTCGTCGCGGAGGACGTGGTCCTGCCGCGCGTCGTCGACCTCACGGTGACCGGCCGCAACGAGACCCGCCGCGCCGAGGTCGTCTGGCGCGACGGCACCCAGGCCGGCCTCGCCTTCCTCGATCAACCGGCGCGCGAGGACGGCGCGGCGGCCGAAGCCCGGGCCGCCTGGAATGCGGCCGCCCCGCCCGACCGGCTGCACTGAGCGCGCCGGCGCCCGGCGGAACCCTGCGATCCGGCCCCGGGTTTCCCCGCCTCTCACCGACCGAGACGGGGATGCATGGCAGACGATCACGGGCTCTCGCGACGGACCCTTCTGCGGGCCGGCGGCGTCACCCTCACCGGCGCGGCGCTCGCGGCTGCGGACGCGGCCCGCGCCGCGACGACGCCCGGCCCGACAGTGCCGGCCGACACCGGCGCGGTTCAGGGCGGCCGCGTGCAGTTCCCGAACTGGCGCGGCCAGGGCGACCGGCCTCCGGCGCCGACGCCCGCGCCGCAGCCGCCGGGCCAGCGGGTCGGCTACTGCGTCGTCGGCCTCGGGCGCCTCAGCCTCGACGAGATCCTCCCGGCGCTCGGAGAGGCCAAGCGCTCGCGGCTCGTGGCGCTCATGTCGGGCACGCCGGACAAGGCCAAGCTCGTGGCCAAGCAGTACGGCGTCGCCGAGAGCGCGGTCTACGGCTACGGCGACTGGGACAAGCTCAAGGCCAATCCCGAGATCCAGGCGGTCTACATCGTCACCCCGAACGCGGTGCACCGCGACGACGTCGTCGCCGCGGCGGGGGCCGGCAAGCACGTGCTGTGCGAGAAGCCGATGGCGGCGTCCTCCGCGGAAGCCCGCGCGATGATCGCGGCGTGCGAGCAGGCCAAGGTCAAGCTGATGATCGCCTATCGCTGCCAGTACGAGCCCTACAACCGCGAGGTCGTGCGCCTCGTGCGCTCGGGCGAGTTCGGCAAGCCGCGGATGATCCAGGCCTTCAACGGCCAGACCTCGGGGCTGCCGGAGCAGTGGCGCCTGAAGAAGGCGCTGTCCGGCGGCGGGGCGTTGCCGGATATCGGGCTCTACTGCCTCAACGGCGTGCGGGCGTTGCTGGGCGAGGAGCCTGACCTGATCCAGGCGCACACCTATTCGCCGCCCGACGACCCGAATTTCCGCGAGGTCGAGGAGAGCGTGAGCTTCACCCTGCGCTTCCCCTCCGGCGTGCTGGCGCAGTGCATGACCAGCTACGGCGTCCACGAATCGCGCCGCCTGACGGTGCATACCGGCGGCGCCGACATCGATCTGCAGAACGCCTTCGCCTATGTCGGCCAGCGCCTCGTCATCACCCATCGCGACGGCAAGGCGGTGTCGCAGGACACCAAGGTGCTCGGCGCGAAGAACCAGTTCGCCCTGGAGATGGATCACTTCTCGCGCTGCATCCAGGAGAACCGCCGGCCGCGCACCCCCGGCGAGGAGGGGCTGCAGGACCAGGTGCTGATGGAGGCGATCTACGAGGCGGCCCGCACCGGCGCGCCGGTGCCGATCGCGCCGATCCCGGGCGCCGGCCTCGACGCCACCCGCGGCCCCGAGCTGGACGAGGCGGGTTGACGCGGCGGCCGCCGGAGCGTCGCGGGCCCTGGATGGGAGGGGCCGCGGCCCTATCGTAGAACACATCATGCTCGACACCGATCCGAGCGGCTTCGTCCGCGACGCGCGCCACCTGCGGCTCGACACGTTCGTGCGCCTGCGCTGGCTCGCGATCACCGGGCAGAGCGCCGCCGTAGTCGGGGCGCAGTTCGGGCTCGGGCTCGGGCTGCCGTTCGGCTGGTGCTTCCTGGCGATCGCCGCCTCGTCGTGGCTCAACCTCGGCCTGCGCATCCGCTTCCCGGCGAGCTACCGGCTGAGCGCCGATTCGGCGGCGCTGCTGCTGGCCTTCGACATCGTGCAGCTCGCCGTGCTGCTGTTCCTCACCGGCGGGTTGCAGAACCCGTTCTCGCTGCTGTTCCTCGCCCCGGTGCTGATCTCGGCGACCGCGCTGCCGCCGGAGCGGACGCTGGCGCTCGGCCTGCTGGCGATCGGGCTGGCGACGCTGCTGGCCCTCGTCCACCGCCCGCTGCCGTGGTTCGCCGACGGCCGGATCGAGCTGCCGTTCCTCTACGTCTCCGGGGTGTGGACGGCGATCCTGCTCGGCACGGCCTTCACCGGCGTCTACGCCTGGCGGGTCTCGGAGGAGACGCGACAGCTCGCCCAGGCGCTGGCCGCGACGGAGCTGGTGCTCGCGCGCGAGCAGCACCTGTCGCAGCTCGACGGGCTGGCGGCGGCGGCGGCGCACGAGCTCGGCACGCCGCTCGGCACGATCATGGTGGTGACCAAGGAGCTGGTGCGCCAGCTCGGCCCCGACGCGCCGCCGGCCGTCGCCGAGGACCTGCAATTGCTGCGCGAGCAGGTCGATCGCTGCCGAGGCATCCTCTCGAAGCTCACCTCGCTCGACGGCGACGGGGCCGGCTTCCTCGAGACCTTGAGCTTCAGCCATCTCATCGAGGAGCTGGTGGCGCCGCACCGCGCGATGGGCATCGCCCTCGACATATCGAGCGCGGGCGACGCCCCGGAGCCGGATTGCCGCCGCAACGCCGGCGTGATGTTCGGGCTCGGCAACATCCTCGACAACGCGGTCGACTTCGCCGACGCCCGGGTGGTGATCGAGGGGCGCTGGACCCTGGACCGGGTCACCCTGGAGATCCGAGACGACGGCCCCGGCTTCTCCGCCGAGGTGCTGCTGCGGGCGGGCGAACCCTACGTCACCACCCGCAGCCCGGACCGCACGGCGGGCCAGAACCAGGGCGGCACGGTCGGCGCCGGCCTCGGCCTCGGGCTGTTCATCGCCAAGACGCTGATCGAGCGCTCGGGCGCGCAGATCACCCTGGCCAACGCCTCGAAGCCGGGAACGCACGGGGCGCAGGTCCGGATCTCCTGGGCGCGCCACATCTTCGAGCGGGGTGCGGCGCTCCGTCATGCCCCCGAATTCGGTACCCGACCACCCCTGCCCGCGGGCGATGTCGCGCCTATATAAACTTTCAACGAATACAACGAAATGTTTGAGGAGCTTCTCATGCTGACGCAATCGAGCTCGTCGGGCGCCCCGGATGCTGTGGCGCTCAACGACGCCGACCCGCTCGCCGCGTTTTCCGACCGCAGCCTTCTGATCGTCGACGACGACAAGCCGTTCTCGACCCGCCTCGCCCGCGCGATGGAAGCGCGCGGCTATCACGTCCAGGTCGCCGAGAGCGTGGCCGAGGGCGTCTCCGTGGTCGAGGCGCGGGCCCCCGCCTTCGCGGTGATCGACATGCGGCTCGGCGACGGCAACGGGCTCGACGTGATCGCCCGCCTGAAGGAGCGCCGGCCCGAGGCCCGCGGCGTGATCCTCACCGGCTACGGCAACATCGCCACCGCCGTCACCGCCGTGAAGCTCGGGGCGTTCGACTACCTCGCCAAGCCGGCCGATGCCGACGAGATCCACGGGACGCTGATGGCGCAGCCCGGCGAGCGGGCCGACCCGCCCGAGAACCCGATGTCGGCCGACCGGGTGCGCTGGGAGCACATCCAGCGGGTCTACGAGCTGTGCGGACGGAACGTCAGCGAGACCGCACGGCGGCTGAACATGCACCGCCGCACCCTCCAGCGCATCCTCGCCAAGCGGGCGCCGCGCTGAGGCGGGGGGCCTCCCGGCCCTCCGCTTATCGGTTGCACAGGATGCGACAATCGGGGTACTGCCGCCTTCGCAAGCGGGACGCACATCCGTGCCGCCGGAGGAAGGGGTCCTCGTGAACACCCGCAACCTGATCACGATCCTCAGCATGATGGTGCTGGTGGGAACGGAAGTCTTCGCGGTGGCGATCGCCGCGGGCTGGGCGATCGCCGGCCTGTTCGAGCTCGGCGACACCGTCGGCCACGTGCTGATGGGGCTGTTCAGCGTGGTCGCGGCTTGGATCATGCTCCAGCTCTGGCAGCGCGCGACCAGCATCGAGCCCCTGCGCACGGCACCTCGGGCCGCGCGCCGGTGATGCCCGGTCTCGGCACGTCCCGTGTCGATCCCCGCGCCCGGCTCGGCCGCCCCGACGTTCGTCACCGCCTTCTTCCGATCCAGACCCTGCTGAGTGGCCCATCATGAAAGCCCGCATCGTCGTCACCTTGAAGACCGGCGTCCTCGATCCGCAGGGCAAGGCGATCGAGGCCGCGCTCAAGTCCTTCGGCATCGCGTCGATCGAGGGCGTGCGCCAGGGCAAGGTGTTCGACATCGAGGTCGCGGCCGCGGACCGGGCCGGCGCCGAGGCGACGCTGAAGACCGCCTGCGAGAAGCTCCTGGCCAACACCGTGGTCGAGAACTACGCGATCGAGATCGCGTGATGCGCGCCGCGATCGTCGTCTTCCCCGGCTCGAACCGCGACGCCGACGTCGCCCGCGCGCTCCGGCTTGCCGGGGCCGAGGTCACGACGATGTGGCACGCCGACACCGCGCTTCCCGCCGGCACCGACCTTGCCGTCGTGCCCGGCGGCTTCTCCTACGGCGACTACCTGCGCTGCGGCGCCATCGCCGGCCGCGCCGCCGCGATGGATGCGGTCCGCGCGCACGCCGCCCGCGGCGGGCTGGTGCTCGGCATCTGCAACGGCTTCCAGATCCTGTGCGAATCCGGCCTGCTGCCGGGCGTGCTGATGCGCAACGTCGACCGCCGCTTCATCTGCCACCGGCAGACGCTGCGCGTCGAGCGCACCGACACGCGCTTCGCCGGCGCCTACGCGAAGGGCGAGGTCATCGACATCTGCGTCGCGCACGGCGAGGGCAACTACTTCGCCGACCCCGAGACGTTGGCCCGGATCGAGGGCGAGGGCCGGGTCGCGTTCCGGTACTGCGACGCCGACGGGCAGGTGACGATCGCCGCCAACCGCAACGGCTCGCTCAACGCCATCGCCGGGATCTACTCGGAGGGCGGCAACGTCCTCGGGATGATGCCGCACCCGGAGAACTTCGTCGAAGGCCTGGTCGGCGGCACCGACGGGCGTGGTCTCTTCACCAGCCTCGCCGCCTGAGCAGCCACCGATACTGATGTCGGACCGGTCGAACCGGGCGATGATTTGAGGAACGCCGGATCCTTAACCGTGCGTTAACTTTTTCGATTGAATGTCGGGGCATTCCAGATGTCTGGATGTCGAGTGAGACCTCCGTCCCGCTCTGTTTGATGCCTCCCTGAAACTTCAAAGCCGCCCGTCAGGGGCGGCTTTTTTTGTTCCACATCGGAACTACGTCCCTCCCCCCTGGAGCGGGGGAGGGAAGAGAGGCATCCCGCTCAGTACAGCCCGCCGGCCTGCACCGCGCGGTCGGCATCCGCCGGGACGGTGGCCGGCGCCGCGGCCTGGCCGGCCGGGGCGACGTAGGAATCCGGCGGCGCGGTGCCGGGCTTGAACGCCTCGAGGATGGTGCCGACGCCCTCGCCCGATCCGGCGCGCATGCCGGAGCCGAGCGCCACGCGGATCAGCTTGATGCCCGGCGGCACCCGGAACGGGGTCGGCGGCTTGTCCTTGAGGGCGACCTTGAGGAAGTCGAGCGCGATCGGCGCGGCGAGGCCGCCGCCGGTGGCGCGGTCGCCGAGCGAGCGCGGCTTGTCGAAGCCGATGTAGATGCCGACCGCGAGGTCCGGCGAGAAGCCGACGAACCACGCGTCCTTGGCGTCGTTGGTCGTGCCGGTCTTGCCGGCGAGCGGCTTGCCGATCTGCTTGAGGATCGTCGCCGTGCCGCGCTGCACGACGCCCTCCATGATCGAGACCATCTGGTAGGCGGTCAGCGGGTCGAGCACCTGCTCGGAATCGTCGACCAGCTTCGGCTCGTCCTGCCCGGACCACTTCTCGGCATCGCAGCCGACGCACTTGCGGTTGTCGTGCCGGTAGATCGTCTCGCCGATGCGGTCCTGGATCCGGTCGATCAGGGTCGGGCGGATGCGGCGGCCGCCATTGGCCAGCATCGAGTAGGCGGTGACCATCCGCATGACGGTGGTCTCGCCGGCGCCGAGCGACATCGGCAGCACCGGCAGCATGTCGTCGTAGACGCCGAAGCGGCGGGCGTACTCGGCGATCAGCGGCATGCCGACGTCCTTGGCGAGCCGAACCGTCATCAAGTTCTTCGAGTGCTCGATGCCGTAGCGCAGGGTGTGCGGCCCGCCGGACTTGCCGTCGTAGTTCGAGGGCGTCCACGCCTCCTGGCCGGGGCCGGCCTCGATGGTGATCGGCGAGTCCTGCACGATCGAGGACGGGGTGTAGCCGTTGTCGAGGGCCGCCGAGTAGACGATCGGCTTGAACGACGAGCCGGGCTGGCGCATCGCCTGGGTCGCGCGGTTGAACTCGGATTCGTCGTAGGAGAAGCCGCCGACCATCGCGTGCACGCGGCCGGTGTTCGGGTCCATCGCGACGATGGCGCCGGACACCTCGGGCTTCTGGCGCAGGCGGTACTGCCCGCGGCCGCCATCCATCGCCTCGACGTAGATCATGTCGCCGGCGGCGAGGTTCGGGCGGCCGGCCCAGCGCATGCCGTCCGGCGGGATCGTGCCGGTGTCGCGGTCCTTGGCGACCTGGCCCGAGGCCTCGCGCTTGGGCTGCAGGCCGATCTGCACGCCGCCGCCGCCTTGCCCGAGCACCACGGCGAGCCGCCACGGCGCGACGTCGCCGAGCGCGTTCACCTCGGCCGCCGCCATGCCCCAGTCGCGCCCGGTCAGGTCGACCTTGGTGACGGGGCCGCGCCAGCCGTGGGACTGGTCGTAGCGCACGAGGCCGTCGACCAGCGCCTTGCGCGCGAGGGCCTGCATCTTCGGGTCGAGGGTGGTGCGCACCGACAGGCCGCCCTCGTAGAGCTTCTTCTCGCCGTAGCGCTCGGAGATCTCGCGGCGGACCTCCTCGGTGAAGTAGTTGGCGTTGGCGGCGTTCGGGAAGGCGACGCGCGGGTTGACGCCGAGCGGCATCTTCTTGGCGGCGTCCGCCTCCTCCTTGGTGATGTAGTTGTTCTCCGCCATCAGGCGGATGATCTCGTTGCGGCGGTCGAGCGCCGCCTGGGTCTTGCGGTAGGGGTGGTAGTTGTTCGGCCCCTTCGGCAGCGCGGCGAGGTAGGCCGCCTCGTTGATCGTCAGCTCGTGCACCGACTTGCCGAAATAATCCAGCGCCGCGGCGGCGACGCCGTGCAGGTTGCGGCCCGGCACGATCGTGCCGAGGAAGATCTCGTTGAGGTAGAGCTCGAGGATCTTGTCCTTGGAGTAGGTCGCCTCGATCCGCAGCGCGATCAGCGCTTCCTTGATCTTGCGGTCGAAGGTCTGCTCGTTCGAGAGCAGGAAGTTCTTCGCGACCTGCTGGGTGATGGTCGAGGCGCCCTGCCGCTTGCCGCTCTTGGCGTTGGTCAGCGCCGCGCGCACGATGCCCTCGGGGTCGATGCCGCCGTGCTTGTAGAAGTTCTTGTCCTCGGCCGAGAGGAAGGCGGCGACGATGATCTTCGGCATCGCCTGGATCGGCAGGTAGAGCCGGCGCTCCTTGGCGTACTCGGCCAGCAGCGAGCCGTCGGCGGCGTGGACGCGGGTCATCACCGGCGGCTCGTAGTTGGCGAGCACGGCGTGGTCCGGCAGGTCCTGGCTGTATTTCCAGTAGAAGAACGCGCCGCCCGCGGCCGCGATCACGAACAGCACCGCGAAGGCGCTGAACAGGAAGCCGAAGAAGCGAAGGATGAGGCGCATCCGGTTTCCCGTCCGTCGGTTTCTTCGGCCGCGCGCGGAGCGCATTCGGCTAGGGGGGTCGGGGCTGCCCGCGAGGCGCACGCCGATCCGGCATGCCCGCAGCCTGGAAGATCCCCGCCGACGATGACCGAAGAATGGACGGCGCGACGGGGTCTCGAGTGCCCCGTATCGACACCGGATCTATGGTGAAACTGGGGCGATTGCCGCCGAGCGGCGGTTCGGCACCACCGGGCGGACCAGGCTGGCCCGGTTGCCGAAGAACTGGTCGATCGCCTTGGCCATCGAGCCGGTGACGGAGGCGCGCCACTCGGCCGATTGCAGCAGGTCGAGGTCGCGCTGGCTCGACAGGTAGCCGAGCTCGACCAGCACGCTCGGCACGTCGGGCGAGCGCAGCACCTTGAAGCCGGCCTCGCGGTGCGGCTTCGTGCTCATCTCCATCACCGGCCCGAGCTGGCCCATCAGGGTCTTGGCGAAGCCGGACGAGAAGCCGCGGGTCTCGCGCAGCGTCAGCTCCTGCAGGATGTCGGCGATCTCGGGCGGCCCGTCGCCGGATTCGGCGCCGGCGGCGGCGTCGGCCTTGTTCTCGCGCTCGGCAAGCTTGGCGGATTCGCTGTCGGTCGCCTTCTCCGAGCCGGTGTAGATCGTCGCGCCGCGCACCTGCGGCGCCGACGAGATCGAATCCGCGTGGATCGAGACGAACAGGTCGGCCTTGGCGTCGCGGGCGATGCGCACGCGCTCGGACAGCGGCACGTAGACGTCGCGGTCGCGGGTCATCGCCACCCGGTAGCGGCCGCCGGCCTCGAGCCGGGCGACCAGCGCCTGGGCGAAGCCGAAGACGATGTCCTTCTCGAACACGCCCCCGACCGCGATCGCGCCGGGATCGATGCCGCCGTGGCCGGCATCGACCACGATCAGCGGGCGCCGGTCGGCGGGCTCGGCCGGCGCCACGGCCTTGCCGGCCGCGGGGGCGAGGTCGCCGGCGGTGGCCGCCTTGCGGAAGCTCTCGCGGTCGGCGCGCTGGAACGGCACGGTGAGGATCACGGCGCCGTCGCGCGGGCGCGTCGCGGTCTCGATCCGCCCCACGGTGGCGGGGCCGGCGAGATCGACGACGATGCGCGAGCGCCCCGGCGCGAACAGCCCGTAGCGGAACGACTGCACCAGGCCCTCGCGGCGGCGGCCGGTCTCGGGCGCGAGCTGGAAGTTGACCTCGGCGAGGTCGATCACCGCCCGGTCCGGGCGCTCCATCACGAAGGCGCGGGCATCGACCGGCTTCGACAGGGTGAGGGTGAGCTTGGTGCCCGCGGGCGAGGCGGCGAGGTCGGCCGCGATCGCCACCGCGGGCGGGGCCCGGTCGCCGTTCTGCGCGCAGGCGGGCATCGCGGCGAGCGCGACGGCGGCCGTCAGGATCGCGGAACGGATCAGGCGCGCGGATCGCAGCATCGGTCGGCCTCCCGAGCCTCCGATACGGCATAGGAGCGACATGGTTAACCGGAGGTTTCCGGCCAAGCTCCATTCCGGCAGCGGCTGTGACCGGGAGGCGACAGGGACGTTCCGCCGCCGGCGGTCTCGTGCACGGATGCCGCGCGCCAACCGAACCGGCTCCTCTCCGTCATCCCGGGGCTGCGCAACAGAACCCGGGATCCGCCCCCCCGACGAGACCGATCGGGGCGCGACCGGCGGTCCTGGCTCCCGGGCTCGCCTTCGGCGCGACGACGCGTCGGATTTGCCGGGATCCGCGCGTTGGCGAGCGGACGGCGGCGCGGCAGCCTCAGCGGTGGCCGACGATCCGCGTCGCGCGGCGGGCGAGTTCGCTCCAGCAGGTGAGCGAGGCGTCGGCGACGCGCTGCATCTCGTTGACCTGCAGGCGGATCGCGTCGGCCGGCGAGCGCGCGTCCTTCAGCGCGTTGAGATGGGTCAGCACCGCCGAGCTCTCGTCGCGCATGAAGGCGAACAGGGTCTCGCCGAGGCCTTCGAGGTCCTGACGCAGGGCCGGGACGGGTCGGCGCCCGGCGCGCCAGGAGGCCGGCGACGGCAGCGCACCGTCCGACAGCTGCACCGGCGCCTCGCCGGGCTGGGGCGCCGACCGGGGCTCGGGCGGCCGCGCCGGCGCGGCGGATTTCAGCGGGACCACGTTGGTGTAGGCGGGCGGAGCCTCCGGCTTCGGCGCGGCGGCCGCGACCGGCGCGGGCTCGTCGGCAGGCACGGGCTCATCGACAGGTGCGGGCGCCGTGTCCGCAGCCGGGCCGGCAACTTCCGGTTCGGAGACCGGCGGCGCTTCGGGATTCGGGATCTCGGCGAAGGCGGGTTCGGCCAGGTTGGCGTCGGCGGGGACCGGTATCTCGGCCGGGGGGGCCTCCGGCTCGGGCGCCGACGTCGGGGTGCCGGTCGCGGTGCCGAGGGCCTCGGGCGAGACCGTGTCCATCAGGTGCGCGTGAAGCGGCTCGGGAGGCGCCTCGGAGGGCACCGGCGGGAGCGACTCCTCCGGCGGGTGCAGCGCCGCCTCGAGCGCGGCGGCGCGAGCGCTTTTGGCCTCACCCGCCTTGGCCTCACCCGTCTTGGCCTCACCCGTCTTGCCCTGCAGGGTGCCGGGCGGGGTCGAGGAGGAGCGGCGGCCGGTCGATCGTCCCTGCGGCGTCCGTTGCTTGCCCATCGTCGAGATCCCTTGAGGCCGTCCGCGTGTCGTTCCGTTCGAGCCCGAATCGCACGGGCCGAACGTAGTCCAGTTGCCGGCCGGCGCAATGCATCGGGGGTGCGGCGGCGATCGGCGCCCGCGGATCGGCACGCCGACGCGACGGCCGCGAGACCGGACGATCCAGCCGCGGTGCCGACCGGAGGCCGGGGCCGCCGCGCCGGTGCGCGGCGGAAGATCCTCGGCCCCGCACGGGGCCGAGCGGCGGCTCAGCGCGCGGCGTTCTGCGCGAGGGCGCCGAGGTCCTTGGCCTGCGCCTGCATCGCGGCGATCTGGCTGCGGACGAACTCGGACTGCAGCTCGAAGGCCTCGCGCAGGTCCTTGGTGCGCACGAGCTTCTGCGCGAAGTCGAAGGTGGCGTTGGCGTTGGTCTGGGCGTGGTCGAAGCCCTTGGCGACGGCGGCCTGCATCGAGGACTGGAGGTTGAGCCCCGAGCTCTGGACCTGCTCGGCGGCCTTGAGCGCGTTGCCCATCAGGGTGCCGACGGCGGTGCGGGCCTGGTCGACGCTCTTCTCGGCGAAATCGCGCATCTCGGTCGGGATCTCGAAATTCGGGGTCTGCATGAATCGGCTCCTCGGGTGGCGTCGTCACCGGCGGTCTCGAAGCGATCGCCCGTGCGAGGCGGATTTATGTTGCATTGCAATAATAAGTCAAGACGCCGCTTTTCGAGGCGAAAGCCGCGCTTATTAAGCAGAGACTCTTGCCCCGGCATCGATCCGGGACCCCACCAAGCGCCACACCTGACAGATTGCCCCCGATGTTGCTGCAATCATCCGTCGGGCACAGGGTCGCGATGGCGACGACGGCGCGATCGTGACGTCGCGGGGGATCGCGAAACCGCACGGAAACTTGATCTGATCGGCCGATCGCTTCGCATCGTCCTCCGGGCGGGCGCGGGTCGGGCGCCGCGCCGGCCTATGCGTGCTGCATCGCGTCACGCCGCGTGCGCAGCAAGCCGGCATAGAGCGCGGCCGAGGCTTCGGCGTGCCGGGCGATGGTCATCGGCGCGGCCCAGAAGCGGCCGTGGGCGGCCCGGCCCATCGCGGCGACGCGAGCGTCGTCGGCGAGGCGCGCGAAGGCCGCCGACAGGGCGGCGGGCTCGGGCGGCACGACGAAGCCGCTCGTGCCGTCCAGCACCTTCTCGGCGGCGCCGGAGCGGTCGGAGGCGACGACCGGGATGCCGGCGGCGAGCGCCTCGTAGACGGTGAGCGGCCCGGTCTCGAACCAGCGCGACGGCGCGGCGAGCGCACGGGCGCGGCGGCGCAACACCGCCTGCACGGCCTCCGGCGCCTGCCAGCCCAGCATCTCGACGTGGGGCATGGCCCGCAGCTCCGCCTCCAGCGGCCCGGTGCCGACGAGCAACGCCGTCAGGCCGGCCTCGCGGGCGGCCGCCGCGACGAGGTCGGCGCCCTTCTCGCGGGTCAGGCGCCCGACATAGGCGACGGCGTCGCCCCGCTCCGGTGCGGCCGGGGCGCCGGGGGCGACCCGCACCGGGTTGTCGATGCGGTGATGCGTGAGCCCGTAGCCGCCCAGCATCGCGCCCATCCGCGCGCGGCTCGCGTCGCAGACGTGGACGACGTGGAGCCCGCGTCCCGACACCGCCCGCCGCGCCGCCGCGGTGCGGGCGACGCGGACCAGCTTGTGCAGGCGGCTCCTGGCATCGCACGGCGCCAGGATGCAGGCGGCGGACATCGGCGCGAGGGCACAGGGCTCGGCCGTGTCGAAGCGGTAGTAGACCCCGTTCGGGCAGGCCAGGAAGTAGTCGTGCAGCGTCAGCGCCACCGGGGCGCCGGTGGCGAGCAGCACCGGGAAGATCCCGGGCGACAGGCTGCGGGTCCACTGGTGGACGTGGACGACGTCCGGCGCGCGCGCCATCCGCCCGATTGCGTCGCTGAGCGCCCGCGCGGCGCGGGCGTGCCAGATGCCGGCGACCGCCGCGGCGACGGGGTTGCGCGCCCACACGTCCGGCAGGTCGAGGCAGATCCGGGTGAGGTTGCGATGGTCGAGCAGCGGGTCGACCGGGCCGGCGACGCCCTGGACGTAGGTGACCCGGAGCCCGGCCTCGGCCAGCCCGCGGGCCGATTCGACGGCGACCTTCTCGGCGCCGCCGCTCGGGCTCGCGAACTCGGCCAGGATCACGACGTGCATGGCGACACCGGCGCAGGAGATCGAGAGATCAGGCGGTCGAGCGGGGACGATCCGAGGGGGAACAACCGCAGATCGGCGGCGTGCCCGAGGTTTACGCGGGATCAACTGCGGTCCGGTAAACGTGGGGACATCCAGGGAGCGGGAGCCGCCTCGTGCACGTCGTCCTCGTCGCCGACCACGCCTACGTCAACGGCGGCCAGGCCAAGGTCGCGCTCGACTCGGCCCTCGGGCTCGCCGCCCGCGGCACCCGCGTGACGCTGTTCGCCGCCTGCGGCCCGGCCGACCCGCGCCTGGCCGCCGCCGGCATCCGCGTGGTCTGCCTGAACCAGGACGACATCTCGACCACGACGAACAAGCTCGCCTTCCTGGCGCAGGCGATCTGGAACCGCGAAGCGGCCCGCGCGCTCGCCGCGGAACTGGCGGCGTGCGACCCCGACGACACCGTGGTCCACGTCCACGCCTTCGCCAAGGCGCTGTCGCCGTCGATCGGCTTGGCGTTGCGGCGCGCGCGGCTGCCGCTGCTCTACACCATGCACGAGTTCTTCCTGGTCTGCCCGACCGGGGGGTTCTACGAATATCCGGCCGCCGCGATCTGCCACCGCACGCCGATGTCGGGCGCGTGCCTGACGACGAACTGCGATGCGCAGAGCTTCCCGCGCAAGCTCGCGCGGGTGGTCCGCCACCTCGGCATGACGCAGGTCGCGGAGCTGCCGACGCTCTTCCGCCACGTGATCACGATCAGCGACCTGCAGGAGCGGGTGGTCGGCCCGCTGTTGCCGCGCGGGACCCGCTTCCACCGGGTCGACAACCCGATCGCGGTGGCGCACCGGCCGATGACCGAGCGGGCGCCGGGCGACTTTCTGTTCGTCGGGCGGATCTCGACCGAGAAGGGCGCGCCGATCTTCGCGGAGGCGGCGCGGCGGGCCGGCATCCGCGCGGTCTTCGTCGGCGACGGCGAGCAGCGGGCGGCGCTGGCCGCGCGCTACCCCGAGGCCGCGATGCTCGGCTGGCGCGATGCCGCCGGCGTTCAGGCGCTGATGGGCGCCGCCCGCGCGCTGGTCTTTCCCAGCGTCTGGTACGAGGGCCAGCCGCTCACGGTCTACGAGGCGCTGGCGCTGGGCACGCCGGTGGTGGTGAGCGACGCCTGCGCCGGCCGCGAGGCGGTGGTCGACGGCGAGACCGGCTTCCTGTTCCGCTCCGGCGACCCGGACGCGCTCGCCGCCCACCTGCGCCGGCTCGCCGACGACGCGCTCGCCGCCCGGATGGGCCGGGCCGCGCATGCCCGCTACTGGGCCGCGCCGCTCACCCTCGACGCCCATCTCGACCGCCTCGCCGGCGTCTACGAGGCGGTGCTGCGCGAGGCGGCGCCGGGCCGGGCGACCTCGCGCGCCGCCGCCCCCCGGCCGACGCGGCGTGAAACACCCGGGGCCGCCTCGCGTTGATCCGGCACCGGCGCCGCCCTCGGCGCCTCGTGACGGCAGGAGCAGCCCCGATGACCGACGACACCAAGACGCCGCAGGGCGCGGACAAGCCGGGGTTCCAGCAGGGCAGCGCCAAGCCCGGCGACGAGAAGAACCCCGCCAACCAGCAGGACAAGATGGGCGAGCGCCTCGACGACGCCCTCGAGGAGACCTTCCCGTCGAGCGACCCGGTCTCGGTGAAGATCACCAAGTAGCGCGATCCGCAGGCGTTCGGGGCCGGTGCGCGCGAGGCACGCCGGCCCTTTTCGTTGCGGTGCTTCCGCTGCGGGCGCGGACGACGCAAGCACGCGCGGACGGAGAAGGCACGGGGACGCCGAGCGGTCCCGTGCGAGGCGCCCTCCGCCCTCAGCGGCCGCGCAGGAAGAAGAACCAGATCAGGAGGATGACGGGGATCGGGATCCCGATGAGCCACAGCAGGCCGCCGGTCAGCATGTTTTTCTCCTATGTTGCACGAGAGCAACGGGACCATCCCGGAAACCGTTCCGCCGCGCGGACGCCCGCGATCCCCGCCCGCCGCCAGGCTTCCGCTGGACGCCGGCCGCATGATCCTGTCTCATCGGAACGAAGACGCGTCCGGGAGGCACGCCATGGCCGACGATCCGCAATCGCAGGGGCGCCTGACCCGCGCGTCGAGCTTCGTCTTCCTCCACACCGAGCACGCGATCTACGCGGCCCTGGGCCTGCTGCTGGCCTTCACCGCGCTGATCGCGCTGGTCGACGCCGTCGGGCTCACCTTCGAGGCGCTGCGCTCGCTCGGGGGCGCCGCGCAGACCCTGGAGGTGGTCGACCGGCTGCTGTTCCTGCTGATGCTGGTGGAGATCCTGCACACGGTGCGGGTCTCGATGCGCTCCGGCAAGCTCACTTGCGAGCCGTTCCTGATCGTCGGGCTGATCGCCTCGATCCGGCGGGTGCTGGTGATCACCCTGCAATCCTCCGAGATCATGCACGGCAAGGACTGGACGCAGGAGAAGGCGGCCCTGTTCCAGGCCTCGATGATCGAGCTCGGCGTGCTCGCCGGCCTGATCCTCACCATGGTGGCCTCGATCTTCCTGCTCCACCGCGCCCGCGACGACGACAAGCCGGCCGGCGAGGAGACCGAGGGGTAAGCCCGGGTAACCGGCCCGGCCGGGCCGCGAAGGGCACGGCATCGCACCCGTCCGGAGACCCGCCATGCGCCGCACGATCCCGCTCGCGCTCCTCGCCGCCCTGCTCGGCGCCCCGTTCTCCCCTTCCGCCGTCTCCCCGGCGGACGCGGCCGGGCGGCCGGTGGTGGTCGAGCTGTTCACCTCGCAGAGCTGCTCGTCCTGCCCGCCGGCCGAGGCGCTGCTCGGGCAGATCGCGCGCGAGGGCGGCGCCGTGCTGCCGCTCGCCTTCCACGTCACCTACTGGGACCACCTCGACTGGCGCGACACCTTCGCCCTGCCGGCGGCGACCCGTCGGCAGGCGGCCTACGCCGAAAGGCTCGGCGGCGGCTCGTACACCCCCGAGGCGGTGATCGACGGGCAGGTCGGGCTCGTCGGCTCCGACGCCGGCGCGGTCCGCGCCGCGGTCGCCCGCGCGCAGGCCGCCACCGCCGCCGAGGCGCCGGTGGCGCTGGCACGGCGCGGCGACGCCCTCGTCGTCACGCTCGGCGCCGGGCGCGGGGCCGGCACCGTGACGCTGGTCGGGTTCGATCCGAGCCACGCCACCCGGGTCGCCCGCGGCGAGAATGCCGGCCGCACCCTCGCCCAGGCCAACATCGTCCGCGCCGTGTCCGAGATCGGCCGCTGGGCCGGGCAGGCGGCGACGCTGGAGGTGCCGCTGCCGGCCGGCGCCGACGCCGCGGTGATCGTGCAGGGCGCCGACGGGCGGATCCTCGGCGCGGCGCGGCTCGGGCCGGCCGCCCGAGCGTAACCGTCGCGCGTTCCTCGGCGAAGACGAACGCGGGCGATGGGCGCCCGACGTCTCCCGCGAGGCTTGCCGATGTACCTGCCCGCCATCGGCCCGGTTCCACCGCTGCCGGCGCGTTCCCCCGGGGGCCGCGTTGCGCTAGGGTCCGGGACACGACGCGGCGACAGGGCGGCGATGGCGCTCGAGGACAGTCTGGCGACGGCGATGGCCGCGGCGCAGGGGGGCGATGCGGCGGCCTATCGCCGGCTGCTCAACGCCTGCCTGCCGGTGATCGCGGGCATCGCCCGCGCGCAAGGGGTGCGCGGCGAGGCGGTCGACGACGTGGTGCAGGACACGCTGCTGACGATCCACAAGGCGCGGGCGAGCTACGACCCGGCGCGGCCCTTCCTGCCGTGGCTGCGCGCCATCACCCAGCGCCGGGCGATCGACCGGCTGCGCCGGGCCGGGCGCCGCCCGCAGGAGGTGCACGATCCCCTCGCCTACGAGGCCCACGCCGATGCCGGCCCCGCCCCGGGCATGCGCATCGAGGCCGACCAGCGCAACGCCGCGCTGGCGCGGGCCGTCGCGGCGCTGCCGGACGGGCAGCGGCAGGCGGTGGAGCAGCTCGCCTATGCCGAGCGCTCGCTCGAGGAGGCGGCGGCGCTCACCGGCCGCAGCAAGGGCGCGCTGAAGGTGAACCTGCACCGCGCCCTGAAGGCGCTGCGCGGGACGCTGGCCCGGGACAAGGAGGGCGGCGATGTCTGAATCCGTGCACGAGTCCCTGGTCAACGACCTCGTCGGCGGCCTCGCGCCGGTGCGCCGGCTCAGCCCGCCGGCCTGGCGCGCGGC
This sequence comes from Methylobacterium sp. J-092, assembly GCF_022829325.1. Taxonomy (NCBI): domain Bacteria; kingdom Pseudomonadati; phylum Pseudomonadota; class Alphaproteobacteria; order Hyphomicrobiales; family Methylobacteriaceae; genus Methylobacterium; species Methylobacterium sp. J-092. The sequence goes on from NZ_JAKSXU010000128.1 coordinate 148,930, forward strand.
GGCCTGGCTCGCGGCGGTGCTGGCGCTGGCCGCGATCCTGATGCCGATGGCCGACATGGACGGCCTGCGCATCCGCCTCGCCACGCCGGACCTGCGCGTGGCCGCCCTCGGCGCCGGTCTCACCGCGGTCGCGGCCGCGCTCGCCGCCTTCATGACGAGCGTGCCCGGCCGCTCCCTGCGCTGGGCGCTGCTGCCGCTGGCGCCGGCCGCGTTCTGGATCGGCGCGAGCGGCCTCGGGTGCCTGCGCGGCTGGCTCGCCCCCGGCACCACGCCGGCCGACGGGCACGCGATGGGCGGCTGCTTCGCCTTCCTCGTCGGCGTCTCGCTGCCGCTCTCCGTGCTGCTGGTGGCGATGCTGCGCCGCGCCTGCCCGCTGCACCCGAACCTCACCGCAGCGCTCGGCGGCCTCGCGGCGGCGGCGGCCGCGGCGACCCTCCTCGTGCCGTTCCACCCGCACGACGCCACCGCGACCGACCTCATGATCCACGCGGTCACCGTGCTCGGCGTGATCGGGCTGAACGGGATTTTTGGCGGCCGGCTGCTCGGCGGCGGCCCGGACGCATCCCGGCGCGACCGTGGCGGTTGACCTTGCCACGCCGGCAAGCTCCACGGTGCGGCGCATCCCCGTGAGGAGACCCGACCCCATGCGCAACACCGTCCGGCCCGCCCTGATCGCCGTCGCCGTCCTCCTCGCTGGCAGGGTGCTGGCACAGGGCATGGACCACGCGCATAGGGACCACGCCGGCCGTCATCCCGCGCCGGCCGCGGGCGAGGCGCCCGCCACCCGGGCGTTCCGCGCCGTCGACGCGCGGATGCACGCCGACATGGCGATCCGCTACAGCGGCGACGTCGACGCCGACTTCGTGCGCGGCATGATCCCCCACCACGAGGGCGCCGTCGGCATGGCGCGGGTCGCGCTGCAATACTCGAAGGACCCGGAGGTGCGGGCGCTCGCCGAGGAGATCGTCAAGGCGCAGGAGCGCGAGATCGCCCAGATGCGGGCGATCCTGGCGCGGACGGGCGGGAAGTAGGAGCCGCAGCCTCGGATGCCCCCGCGCCCGGCGCTCGAAGCGACGTCCCTCCCTCCGTCATGGCACCCTTGCGCCCGCGATTCGGAGCCATCGCCTTCCGAGCCTCGATCCCGATCGGGGCTGCAGCAGCCTTGACGTCTGCGCATCTTTTTATCTTATAGGCAATCTGCGCACAGGAAGAGCTCCTTGTCGGCCTGCAAGGTTCGGATCGTCGTCGATCATGCCAACAGCGACGACCCGATCTTCACGGTCGAGGTGCGGACCCCCTGGGGTTCGCTCGCTGTGATGGCCGAGGTGACGCTCTCGGGGCGATCCCTCGAGCTGAACGGCATGCACGTCGGCGGCGACCCGATGACGAAGTGGGGCGCGTCCGTGCTCCGCGACATCGCGCAGGGGGTCATGGAGGAATTGGATGTCGACGCGATCCACATTGTTGGCGGCGTTCGGACCACGGGTGCAAATCCGGGACGGGACCCTCGTCCCCGACGGCTCCGTAGAGCGCCTCAGCCTCAAGCGGCTGCCGGACGCGCACCTCGACACGGTGGCGGCGGCCCGCGCCCTGGTCCGTAGGCATCTTCCGGTGAAGGCGGCTCACGCGGTCATGACGGACGTGTTCGACACCGGCGAGGCCTATGTCGAGGTGCCGAAGGTCGAGAGCCTGAGCCGGCTGACGGCGGAACTGACGGCGCTGGGCATCGCCGTCCGCAAGCATGCACCCGACCCGATCTCCGTCCGAAGCGTGCGCGAGGCCCTGCATCTCTCGCAAGCCCAGTTCGCGCTCCGGTTCGGGCTGGAGGAAGCGACCGTCAAGAACTGGGAACAGGGCAAGTCCAGGCCGAACGCCACGGCCATGACGTTGATCTGGACGATCCATCGCCACCCCGAAGCGGTCGTCGATGCCCTCGCCACCTGCGGAGCCGCGACCGAAGCGGATGCGGCGTCCGCCCTTCGCGCCGGGGAAGGCCACGCCCCGGTGGACCCGCTTCGACGCCCTGTCCAGAAGCCCGAATCGTGCTAGGCTCACGCACGATGCGACAGGCCCGGCACCTTCTGCGACGGCTCGCTGCGATCCTTCGGGTCGCGGCGCTTCTCGTCATGGTCCCGGCCTTCGCCCAGGCGCATGCCGGGCACGCCCACCACCCCGGCGCCGGGCATGCGCGCGTCGGGAACGCCTCGAAGGCCGCCCCGGGCGTCGCCGCCGTGATCGCCGCGCCGGAGGCCGCCGCCGACCGGGCGGATTGCCTCGCCTGCCTGGGCTGCTGCTGCGCCCACGTCTTCGTCGCGGCCTCGGACGGGGACGGCGTCCGCGCCGCCCGCCCGAGCGGCGACCGCGTCGCGATGGGGCCGGATTCCGTGCGCCCGAGCGCCGTATCCGAGGCCCTTCCCGAGCCCCCCAGACCCTTCGCCTGAGGCTGCGCGCGCCGCCCCGGCGCGCCACGCGGCTCGTCCCGACGAGTCGCGCCCGTCCCGATGCGAAGGTTGCTCTCCCATGACGATCCGGCTCCCGGCTGCCCTCGCGGCGGCCGCGCTCACACCTCGGCCTGTGGGCCGGCGCGGCGCGCGCCCACGAAGGCCACGACCATTCCGACGGGCCGAAGGCGGCGCCCGCCGTCGAGGCCCCGCGCGGCGCGTCGAGCACCGACGCGCTCGAGCTCGTCGCGGTGGCGCGCGACGGCAGGCTCACGGTGTTCCTCGACCGCGCCGACACCAACGAGCCCGTGGCCGACGCGACGATCGAGGCGGAGACGCCGGCGGGCAAGGCCGCCGCGGTCGCGGGCCCCGACGGCAGCTACCGCCTCGACGCCCCCTGGAGCGCGGTGCCCGGCGACTACGACGTGCTGTTCACGGTGACCGTCGGCGGCAAGACCGACCTGTTCCCGGTCGACCTCGACGTGCCGGTACCGCCGGCCCCGACGCCCGAGCCTGCGCCGTGGCATGCCGGCCTCGCCGTCGCCCACGATTTCGGCGCGCACCTGCGCAGCGCCGACCCGATGCCGTTCCTCGTCGGCGGCGCCGGCTTCGTGCTCGGCATCCTCGCGACGGTGCTGATGCGCGGGCGCCGGAGCGGCGCGGCACTCGCCCTCGTCGTGCTCGCGGCCGGGCTCGTGCTGGCGCCGGCGGCCTTCGCGCACGGCGACGACGACCACGAGGCCCCGACCCCGATGGCCGCCACCGGCGCCCAGGACCTCGCCCGCCGCCTGCCCGACGGGTCGGTGTTCGTGCCGAAACCCACCCAGCGCGTGCTGACCCTGCGCACCCTCGTCACCGCGTCGGGCGTGCTGGCGCGGACGACCGAGCTGCCCGGCCGGATCATCGCCGACCCGAACGGCAGCGGCGTGGTGCAATCCTCGGTCGGCGGCCGGCTGTCGCCGCCGGAATCCGGCCTGTTCCCGCGCCTCGGCACCCGCGTGCGCAAGGGCGAGGTGCTGGCCTTCGTCACGCCGCCGGTCCAGGCGGTGGACGTGTCGGACATGCGCCAGCGCCAGGGCGAGCTCGACCAGCAGATCGCCATCGTCGCGCGCCGGGTCGAGCGCTACCGCAAGCTGAGCCCCGGCGGCGCGGTCTCGCAGGTGCAGATCGACGACGCGGATGCCGAGCTGAAGGGCCTCGTCGACCGCCGCACGGCGCTCGACGGCGTCCGCTCGCAGCCGGAGGCGCTGGCCGCGCCGGTCTCGGGGGTGATCGCCGAGGCCAACGCGGTCGCCGGCCAGATGGCGAGCCCGGGCGCGATGGTGTTCAAGATCGTCGACCCGTCCCGGCTCTGGGTCGAGGCGCTGAGCTTCGACGCGCTCGCCAGCACCGCCGACGCCACCGCGCGGCTCGCCGACGGCCGACGGCTCGAGCTCGCCTATCGCGGCGCCGGCCTCGCCGACCGGGCCCAGGCGGTGCCGATCCAGTTCGCCGTGCGCGACGCGCCGCCCGAGCTGCGCACCGGCCAGTTCGTGACGGTGCTCGCCGCCACCGACACGCAGCAGACCGGCCTCGCCCTGCCGCGGCTCGGCGTGGTCCGCGGCGGCAACGGCCAGACCCTGGTCTACGAGCACGTCGCCCCCGAGCGCTTCGCGCCGCGCGAGGTCCAGGTCGAGCCCCTCGACGCCGCCCGCGTCCGGGTGGTCTCCGGGCTCGAGCCCGGCCGGCGGATCGTGACGCAGGGCGCCGAGCTCCTCAACCAGATCCGCTGACGGGAGCCCGCGCATGTTCACGCTCCTCGTCACCCAGGCCCTGCGGAACCGGCTGGCGGTGCTCGCCGTCGCCGCGATCCTCGTCGTCTACGGCGCCTTCACCGTCACGCGGCTGCCCGTCGACGTCTTCCCCGACCTCAACCGGCCCACCGTCACCATCATGTCGGAGGCCGAAGGGCTCGCGCCGCAGGAGGTCGAGCAGCTCGTCACCTTCCCGCTCGAGACGCAGATGAACGGGCTGCCCGGCGTCACCCGGGTGCGCTCGGTCTCCGGCGTCGGGCTGTCGGTGGTCACTGTCGAGTTCGACTGGGGCACCGACATCTACCGCAACCGCCAGCAGGTGGCCGAGCGCCTTGCGATGGCGCGGCCGCAGCTGCCGGCGGAGGTGAGCCCGACGATGGGGCCGATCTCCTCGATCATGGGGCAGATCGTCATGGTCGCGCTCACCGGCGACACGGTCGATCCGATGCGCCTGCGCGAGATCGCCGACTTCACGATCCGGCCGCGCCTGCTCTCGATTCCCGGCGTCGCGCAGGTGATCCCGATGGGCGGCGAGGTCCGCCAGTTCCGCGTCGCGCCGCAGCCCGCCGCGTTGCGGGCGCTCGGCGTCAAGCAGGCCCAGCTCGAGGCGGCGCTGGCGCAGTTCGGCACCAACACCGGCGGCGGCTTCACCGACCAGTACGCCCGCGAATACCTGATCCGGAACCTCGGCCGGACGATGGACCTCGACGACCTGCGCAACATGGTCGTCGCCACGGTCGACGGGCGGCCGGTCTTCCTGCGGCAGGTGGCGGAGGCGTCGTTCTCGGCGCGCGTGAAGCGGGGCGATGCCGGCTACATGGGCGCGCCGGCGGTGGTGATCTCGGTGGAGAAGCAGCCCGGCACCGACACCGTCGCGCTCACCGCGCGGATCGAGGCGGCGCTCGCCGAGATCACCGCCACCCTGCCGAAGGGCGTGCGCGCCGACCGGCTGATCTTCCGGCAGGCGAACTTCATCGAGACCTCGATCGGCAATGTCGAGCAAGTGCTGGTGGAAGCGATCGCGGTGGTGGCGGTCGTCCTGTTCGCGTTCCTGCTGAACCTGCGCACCACGGCGATCTCGCTCACCGCGATCCCGGTCTCGATCCTGGCGACGGCCATCGCCTTCCATCTCGCCGGCCTGTCGATCAACACGATGACCCTCGGGGGGCTCGCCATCGCCATCGGCGAGCTGGTCGACGACGCCGTGGTCGACGTCGAGAACATCTTCCGGCGCCTTCGCGAGAACCGCGCGGCGGGCGACCCGCGCTCGACCTTCGACGTGGTGGTCTCCGCCTCGCAGGAGGTGCGCTCGGGCATCGTCTACGCGACGATGGTGATCGTGCTGGTGTTCGTGCCGCTGTTCGCGCTCTCCGGCATCGAGGGCCGGCTGTTCGCGCCGCTGGGGCAGGCCTACATCGTCGCGATCCTGGCGAGCCTCGTGGTCTCGATCACCCTGACGCCGGTGATGGCCTACTACCTCCTGCCCGGCCTCAAGCGCCTCGACCAGCACGAGAGCGGGCTGATCCGCGGGCTCAAGCGCGCGCTCGCCGCGACCCTGCGCGTCGCCCTGCCCCGCGGGCGCCCGATCCTGATCGCGGCCGGGCTCGCGGTCGCGGCCGCCGCCGTCGCGGCGACGTGGCTGCCGCGCGCCTTCCTGCCGCCGTTCAACGAGGGCTCGTTCACCGTCAACATGGCGTTCAACCCCGGCATCTCGCTGCCCGAGAGCAACCGGATGGGGCTGGTGGCCGAGCGCCTGCTCCTCGAGATCCCGGACGTGCGCTCGGTCGGCCGCCGCACCGGCCGGGCCGAGCTCGACGAGCATGCCGAGGGCGTCCACTCCTCCGACCTCGAGGTCGACCTGAAGCCCGGCGCCCGGCCCAAGGACGCCCTCGTCGCCGACATCCGCGCCCGCCTCGCCCTGCTGCCGGTCTCCGTCAACGTCGGCCAGCCGATCTCGCACCGGCTCGACCATATGCTCTCGGGGGTGCGCGCCGAGATCACGCTGAAGATCTTCGGCGACGACCTCGATACGTTGCGGCGCCTCGCCGACGACCTGCGCCAGCGCCTGTCCGCGATCCCCGGCATCGCCGACCTGCAGGTCGAGAAGCAGGTGCTGATCCCGCAGCTCGAGGTCCGCGTCGACTATGCGCGGGCCGCCCTGTACGGGGTGCAGCCGGCGGCGCTCGTGGACCAGCTGAGCCGGCTGTCGAACGGCCAGGTGGTCTCGCGCGTGGTTGACGGCATCCGCCGCTTCGACGTGGTGATGCGGCTCTCCGACACCCAGCGCACCACCCAGGCGCTCGGCGACCTCCTGGTCGAGACGCCCTCCGGCTGGGTGCCGGCCCGCCAGATCGCCGACATCCGCGAGACCGACGGCCCGAACCAGATCCTTCGCGAGAACGCGCGCCGGCGCATCGTCGTCCAGGCCAACACCGCGCCCGGCGCCGACATAGGCCGGGTCGTCGCCGCCATCCGCCAGCAGGTGGATGCGACCCGGTGGCCGGCCGGGTACGCGACCAGCCTCGAAGGCGCGTTCCAGGCGCAGGGCGAGGCGGCGCGCACCATCGGCCTGCTCTCGCTCGTGTCGCTGGCGCTGGTCTTCACCCTGCTCTACGGCCGCTACCGCTCGGCCGTGCTGACGCTGATCATCCTCGGCAGCATCCCGCTGGCGCTGATCGGCTCGGTGGTCGCCCTGTGGCTCGCCGGGCAGCCGCTCTCGGTCGCCTCGATGATCGGCTTCATCACCCTGACCGGCATCGCGACGCGCAACGGCATCCTCAAGATCAGCCATTGGCTGAACCTCGCGATCCACGAGGACCTGCCGTTCGGGCCGAACCTCGTGATTCGCGGCAGCCTGGAGCGGCTGACGCCGGTGCTGATGACCGCGCTCGCCGCCGGCATCGCGCTGGCGCCGCTGCTCGTCGGCACCGACGCGCCCGGCAAGGAGATCCTGCACCCGGTCGCCGTGACGATCTTCGGCGGCCTGATCAGCGCGACGCTGCTCGACACGGTGCTGACGCCGATCCTGTTCCTCGGCTTCGGCCGCCGGCCGGTGGAGCGCCTGCGCGCCGCCGCCCGGGCGGAGGCGCCGACCGGGGTTGCGACGGCCGATGCGTTTTGACGGTGCGTCACTTCCCTCCCCCCTCTGCGGGGGAGGGAAGACGCACCTAGTCCTGCTGAACCAATGTCGCCACCCCGTAAAACCCAGGAGCCGTCCATGCGCCCCGTCCTCGCCATCGCCCTCCTCCTCGCCCTCGCCGCCCCGGCCCGCGCCGCCGGCCCGAACGGCGGCGTCGTGGTGGTGGCGGACGGGCATCCGATCGAGCTCGTCGCGTCGGAGACCGCGCTGACGTTCTTCGTCACCGACGACGACGGCGGCCCGGCCGCGACCGCGGGGCTGACGGGCAAGGCCTTCGTCCAGACCGGGGCCGGGACCGAGACGGTGCCGCTCGCCGGCGCCGCGCCGAACCGCATGGTCGGCGCGCTCAAGGGGCCGCTGCCCGCCGGCGCCAAGGTGGTGTTCTCGGCGCGGATGCACGGGCACAGCCTGCAGGCCCGCTTCGCGCGATAGCCCGGCGCCCTTCCGGTCGCGGGCCCGATGCCGTAAGGCCCGCGGGACCATCCCGAGGGTCCCTGACCGCATGATACGCCTCGAAAAGATCGGCAAGCAGAACGGCCGGCAGATCGTCTTCATCGAGGCGTCCGCCGCCCTGCAGAAGGGCGAGAAGATCGGCCTCGTCGGCCCCAACGGCGCCGGCAAGACCACCCTGTTCCGGATGATCACCGGTGAGGAGGAGCCCGACGAGGGCCAGGTCGCCACCGATCGCGGCGTCACCATCGGCTACTTCAGCCAGGACGTCGGCGAGATGTCGGGCTGCAGCGTCGTCTCGGCGGTGATGGACGGCGCCGGCCCGGTCAGCGCCGTCGGCCTGGAGATGAAGGCGCTGGAGGCGGCGTTCTCCGATCCCGACCGGGCCGACGAGATGGACGCGCTGATCGCCCGCTACGGCGAGGTCCAGGCGCGCTTCGAGGAGCTCGACGGCTACGCGCTCGAAGGCCGGGCCTACGAGGTGCTGGCCGGCCTGAGCTTCTCCCAGGAGATGATGGACGGGGACGTCGGCAAGCTGTCCGGCGGCTGGAAGATGCGCGTGGCGCTTGCCCGCATCCTGCTGATGAACCCGGACGTGATGCTCCTCGACGAGCCCTCCAACCACCTCGACATCGAGAGCCTGATCTGGCTCGAATCCTTCCTCAAGGGGTTCGAGGGCGCGCTGCTGATGACCTCGCACGACCGCGAGTTCATGAACCGCATCGTCGGCAAGGTGATCGAGATCGACGGCGGCACGCTGACCACCTTCTCGGGCGACTACGCCTTCTACGAGCAGCAGCGTGCGCTCAACGAGAGCCAGCAGCAGGCGCAGTTCGAGCGCCAGCAGGCGATGCTCGCCAAGGAGATCAAGTTCATCGAGCGCTTCAAGGCGCGGGCGAGCCACGCCGCCCAGGTGCAGAGCCGGGTGAAGAAGCTCGACAAGATCGAGCGCGTCGAGCCGCCGAAGCGCCGGCAATCGGTGGCGTTCGAGTTCCAGCCGGCGCCGCGCTCGGGCGACGACGTCGTGATGCTGAAGGGCGTACACAAGCGCTACGGCAGCCGCACGATCTACCAAAACCTCGATTTCGGCATCCGCCGGCGCGAGCGCTGGTGCGTGATGGGGGTCAACGGCGCCGGCAAGTCGACGCTGCTGAAGCTCGTGACGGGCTCGGCCCAGCCCGACGACGGCACGGTGGCGGTCGGCGGCAGCGTCAAGCTCGGCTACTTCGCCCAGCACGCCATGGACCTGCTCGACGGCGACCTCACCGTGTTCCAGGACCTGGAGAGCACCTTTCCGCAGGCCGGCCAAGGCTCCCTGCGCGCGCTCGCCGGCTGCTTCGGGTTCTCGGGCGACGACGTCGAGAAGCGCTGCCGGGTGCTCTCGGGCGGCGAGAAGGCGCGGCTGGTGATGGCCAAGATGCTGTTCGACCCGCCGAACTTCCTGGTGCTCGACGAGCCGACCAACCACCTCGACATCGGCACCAAGGCGATGCTGATCGACGCGCTCTCCACTTACGAGGGCACGATGCTGTTCGTGAGCCACGACCGCCACTTCCTGGCCGCGCTCTCGAACCGGGTGCTCGAGCTCACGCCCGACGGCATCCACCAGTACGGCGGCGGCTACACCGAGTACGTCGCCCGCACGGGCCAGGAGGCGCCCGGCCTGCGCAGCTGAGCACGGGACCGGAGCGCGGCACGAGCTGCGGCGCCTCGACCGCATCCGCGACGTCCCGCGCCGCCATGGCGACGGCTGCGGGGTGGCGGCCATCGCCCCCGATCGCCGCATGCGCGAGTGCCGAACCGCGCCCCCGCCGGCCGGCCGATCCGGCACGATTCCCGAGCCGGATCGCGCCGCTGCGGCGCGCGAGGCCTTCGTGCGCGGCCGGGTCGGCGAGCGGGACGGGCGCCCCCCATGGCTGTGGCGCCGGTGCCACCGTCCCCCGAACCAACGCGACGACCGGCCATCACGCTTTGACGCGCGGCCGGGATCGGTTTACAGCGTTTCACTAGGGCTTAAGCAAGAACCGTGCCTATAGCGCAATAACGCGGGGCGCGGCCTGTTCACCGAAGAGGACCGAGGCCACGCGATGAGTTTGCTGCAACGGCTGGAAATGCGCCAGGGCCAGTCCCTGGTGATGACACCGCAGCTTCTGCAAGCGATCAAGCTTCTCCAACTCTCCCAGCTCGATCTCGCGGCCTACGTCGACGCCGAGCTGGAGCGCAACCCGCTCCTGGAGCGCGCCGAGGCCGAGCCGTCCGAGGGGCCGGCCGAGGGCGCGGAACCCGCCGCCGAGACCTTCGAGGGCGCCGCCGAGTGGACCGCCGCCGAGGTCGACCCGGGCCGCGGCGAGATCGACGGCGATTTCGACGCCCGCCTCGACAACGTCTACCCCGACGACGCGCCGAGCCCGATCCGCGAGGCGGCCACCGGCGACATGCTCTCGCTGACGCCCGCGCCCTACGGCAGCACCGGCGGCAGCTTCGATTCGGAGGCGCCGGACTTCGAGGCGACGCTCACCGTCGAGACCTCCCTGCGCGAGCATCTCGGCCGCCAGCTCGACCTCGCCACCCGCGACGCCACCGACCGGCTGATCGGCGGCTTCCTGATCGATGCGGTGGACGAGGCCGGATACCTGCGCGAATCGATCGACGCGGTGGCCGAGCGCCTCGGCGCCTCCCTCGACCGGGTGGCGGGCGTGCTCAAGCTCGTCCAGAGCTTCGATCCGGCCGGAATCGCCGCGCGCGACCTCGCCGAGTGCCTGGCGATCCAGCTGCGCGAGCAGAACCGGTTCGACCCGGCGATGCAGGCGCTGGTCTCCCGCCTCGACCTCGTGGCCAAGCGCGATTTCTCGGCGCTGCGGCGCCTGTGCGGCGTCGACGACGAGGACCTCGTCGAGATGCTGGCCGAGATCCGCCGGCTCGACCCCAAGCCCGGGCGGGCCTTCGGCTCCAGCGGCGTCGAGGTGCTGATCCCCGACGTGTTCGTGCGCGCGGCCCCCGACGGCTCCTGGCTGGTGGAGCTGAACGGCGAGGCGCTGCCGCGGGTGCTGGTCAACCAGAGCTACTACGCCCGCGTGGTCCGGGGTGCGAAGGCCGAGGGGGACAAGGCGTTCCTCTCCGAGGCCCTGCAGACCGCGAACTGGCTCACCCGGAGCCTGGAGCAGCGCGCGCGCACGATCCTCAAGGTCGCCACCGAGATCGTGCGCCAGCAGGACGGGTTCTTCGTCCACGGCGTCGCGCACCTGCGGCCGCTGAACCTGAAGACGGTCGCCGAGGCGATCGGGATGCACGAATCCACCGTCTCGCGCGTCACCTCCAACAAGGCGATCGGCACCAGCCGCGGCACCCTGGAGATGAAGTACTTCTTCACCGCCGCGATCCCGGGCGCGGCGGGCACCGCCGCGCATTCCTCGGAAGCCGTGCGCCACCGCATCAAGCAGCTCGTCGACGGCGAGACCTCGGACGACGTGCTCTCCGACGACGCCCTGGTGCAGAAGCTGCGCGGCGAGGGCGTCGACATCGCCCGCCGCACGGTGGCGAAGTACCGGGAATCGCTGCGGATCCCGTCCTCGATCGAGCGCCGGCGCGAGCGCTATGCGCAGGGCGGGATGCAGCCCGGGGCGATGATGGCGCGCTGAGAGCCCGCGAACCGGTCGCGTGCGCCGTCCGCGGCGGCCTATAGCCTGGACCCGAGGGTCGAACCGGGAACGGATCCGGACATGATTGGTTGTGCGCAAGCAAGTTCAGGAGACGTTGCATGCTCGCGAGCCCGGTTCACTACAATCCTGACGTCGAGACCGTGACCGTCGAGGAAGGGCGGACGATCGACAAGCTCAACGAGACCTTCGACACCATCCTCAAGACGGTGGCCGAGGATTCCGGGCACGCGGTGCGCTCCGTCCACGCCAAGGCGCACGGCATCCTCGAGGGCGTGCTCAGGATCGACGCGGACCTGCCGCCCGAGCTGGCGCAGGGCCTGTTCGCCACGCCCGGCGAGCACAAGGTCTACCTGCGGCTCTCGACGAACGCGGGCGACATCCTGCCCGACGCCGTTTCGCTGCCGCGCGGCCTCGCCCTGAAGGTGCTCGACGTCGCGGGCGAGCGGCTGCCCGACGCCGAGGGCACCACGCAGAACTTCATCTTCGTCAACGGCACGGTGTTCCAGGCGCCGAACGCCGACAAGTTCCTGGGCAGCCTGAAGCTGCTCGCCGGCACCACCGACCGGGCCGAGGGCCTGAAGGTCGCCGCCTCCACCGTGCTGCGCGGGGTCAACAAGGCGCTGCACGCGGTCGGCATCGACAGCCCGACCATCGGCGCGCTCGGCGGCGCACCGAACGTCGATCCGCTCGGCGAGACCTACTACAGCGTCACCCCGTTCCGGTACGGCGACCACATCGCGAAGTTCTCGGTCGCCCCCGTCGCCCCGGCGCTGACCGCGCTCACCGGCACCGAGATCGACGCCTCGGGGCGACCGAACGCGATCCGCGAGACGGTCCAGTCCGAGATGCGGGGCATCGAGGGCGTGTGGGATTTCCGGGTCCAGCTCTGCCGCGACCTCGAACGCCAGCCGGTGGAGGATCCGACGGTGGAGTGGGACGAGGCGGAGGCGCCGTTCCAGCGGGTCGGCCTGATCACCGTCCGGCCGCAGGACAGCTGGGAGCCGGGCCGGGTGCAGGCGGTCGACGAGGGCATGCGCTTCAGCGTCTGGACCGGGCTCGCCGCCCACCGGCCGCTCGGCAACATCAACCGGGCGCGCAACGCGCCCTACAAGCACTCGGCCGCGTTCCGCGAGCGCTTCAACGGCTGCCCGATCCACGAGCCGGCCGGCGGCGACCGAGCGGGCGGGTGACGCGCCGGCGGTCGAGGCCGGTGCGCGCTCGGGCGCCGCGGCTTCGGGTTCGCCCCGGGGTCGCGGCCGCCGCCGGAGGGGCCGGCTCTCTCCGTTGACTTCCCCTGCGCCGGCTCCTTAACTCCGTCCCCCGCTGCGACGGCGGGTCGGCGTTCCGCCGAATCCCGCGGGCCTCGATCCGCGGGCAAGAGACCAGGGTCAACCAAACCGGAGGATACATGGGGTCATTGCGCGTCACGGGCCACGGCCTGGACCTCGGCGAAGCCCTCAGGGGCCGGGTCGACGAGCGGATGGCGGCGACCCTGTCCAAGTATCTCGACGGGCACATGAACGACTCGAGCACCGGCCACGTCACGCTCCGGCGCGACGGCACCGCCTACCGCACCGACTGCGTGCTGCACCTCGTCTCCGGGCTCACCATCGAGGCGTCGTCCACCGCGCACGACGCCCGCGCCAGCTTCGAGCAGACCGCCGACCGGCTGGAGAAGCGCCTGCGCCGCTACAAGCACCGGCTCAAGGAGCACGCCCAAGGGCCGAACGGGGGCCCGAACGGCGCCGCGGTCGAGGCGGCCTATGCGGTCTTCGCCGCTCCGGAGGAGGACGAGGACGAGCCCGACGACGGCTCGAACCATCCGCCGATCGTGGCGGAGAGCACCAAGACCCTCAAGCGCCACTCGGTGAGCGAGGCGGTCACCGCGCTGGACCTCACCGGCGCCCCGGTGATCGTCTTCGTCCATGCTGGCACCGGCCGCATCAACGTCGTATACCGGCGCAGCGACGGCGCGATCGGCTGGGTCGACCCGCCGAGCGCCGCGGCCTGAGCCGAGGGAGCCGGAACCGGCCCGTCGGCGCGGGGATTGATGTTTTCGGGGTTGGGCCGCGCGGACAACGCGGCGCGCCCCCTCTTCATGGGGGCGGGGCCCCCATGGCTTTCGATCGGACGGGCGGTCCTTCAATGCCGATGCTGGAATTCCTCGATCCGGATTCCGTGGTGCCCTCGCTCCGCGCCCGGGCCAAGAAGCAGGTGCTGCAGGACCTCGCCGCCCAGGCCGTCCGCCGCCTGCCGGCGCTCGACGCCCGCGACGTCTACGAGACCCTGCTCCAGCGCGAGCGCCTCGGCTCCACCGGCATCGGCGACGGCGTCGCGATCCCGCACGGCAAGCTGCCGGGGCTCGACCGGCTGTTCGGGCTCGTCGCCCGCCTCGACCGCCCGGTCGACTTCGAGTCCCTTGACGGCCGCCCGGTCGACTTCGCCTTCCTGCTGCTCGCCCCCGAGGGCGCGGGCGCCGACCACCTGAAGGCGCTCGCCCAGGTCGCGCGCATCCTGCGCGAGCCGGGAATCCTCGACCGGATCCGCGCGGCCCGCGACGGGCACGCCCTCTACGCGCTGCTCACCCACACCTCGGCCTCGCAGGCCGCATGAGCGGGCCTCGCATCCTGCGCCGGGCCGCGCTCGCGGCGTTCCTCGCCATGCCCGCGGCGGCCGCGGCGCAGCAGGGCGCGGCCGACGGCACCTGCGCCCGCGACGTGCTCGTCGCCCAATCGATGCAGCGGCAGGCGCTCGACCAGCTCGAGCAGGCCGACGGCGACGACGCCAAGGCCTGCCGGATCTGGCGCCGCCACGTGGACACCATGCGCCGCGTCGCCGGCGTCTACGGCCGCTGCCTCTCGGGCTCCGAGCGCGGCGCCCGGCTGACCCAGGTCCAGGACTCCGAGAAGGAATTCTCCGCCGCGATCAAGGCCCGCTGCCGCGGGTGATCGTGAAGGGGGGTGGAGGCCGGTTCCTATCGGCCCGGCCCCGTGCCGTCGTTTCGCTCCCGGCTCTCATCCCTGCAACCGAAGCCGCGACGCCTCTTCCCTCCCCCGTCCCCAAGTCGGGCCTGCCCGCCTTGGGCACACAGGGTGCGGATCTCGGGCAAGCCCGAGATCCGTCGGGAGGAGGGAAGAGCGCGATGTTTCGCGCGCGTCCTGGTCATCGCGCACGCTGCGGCAACCGCTGCGAAATATTTCCCAAGCAAGCCGTGCGTGATCGCAAAGCTCGTCGCCGTCGTTAGCCGCCGACACGATGTTCTCGCAAAATATAAAGTGGAACGCTTCGCGCCACGAAGGAATTGAAGGGGACCAACAGTAGAGGAAACCGCCTTGCAACGCTATCTGACCGCCATCGCGCTCGTCACCCTTCTCGGTACGGGCACCGTGTCCGCACAGACCACGACGACGGGCAACCCCGCTCCGGACGCCAAGTCCAGCGAGAAGTCCGGTGGCCAGGAAGCCGTCACGCGTCCGAACACCGACAGGCCCGACGCCGGCAAGCCCGCCACCGCCAACGCGGCCGCGCATGCCAAGCTGGAGGAAGGCGCCAACAGCTTCACGGAAGCCCAGACGCACAAGCGCCTCGAGGATGCCGGCTACAAGGACGTCCGCGGCCTGATGAAGGACGACAAGGGCATCTGGCGCGGCGACGCGATGCTGAACGGCAAGCCGGTCAAGGTCGGCGTCGACTTCAAGGGCAACGTCGCCGCGCAGTGATCGCCGTCCCCGGACGGCTGAGGCGCAGGCACGCAATTCCCACGACATCCAGGATTTGACCATGGCTCAGCAAACCATCACGGCGCTCTACGACGATTACGACGCGGCTAGCACCGCGGTGTCCCGCCTCGAGGCGGCCGGCATCTCGCACGGCGACATCAGCGTCGTCAGCAACAACGAGGGCGACCGGCATGCCGGCCGGCTCGGCACGGGCGACCATGCCGAGACCGCCCACAAGGCCGAGACGGGAGCCGGGACCGGCGCCTCGCTCGGCACGGTGGTCGGCGGCGCGACCGGCCTCCTCACCGGCCTCGGCCTGCTCGCCATCCCCGGCGTCGGGCCGGTCGTGGCGGCCGGCTGGCTGGTCGCGACCCTGACGGGCGCCGGCATCGGCGCGGCCGCGGGCGGCCTCGTCGGCGCGCTCACCGGCGCCGGGATCAGCGAGAACGACGCCCACACCTACAACGAGGGCATCCGCCGCGGCGGCACCCTGGTGACGGTGCGCACGGACGACGCCCACGCCACGACGGCGATGGACATCCTCGAGCAGCACGGCTCGGTCAACGTCGACGAGCGGTCGCAGAGCTGGCGGTCCGAGGGCTGGAGCGGCCCGGCGCTGACCGCGACCGACCCGTCCGGCGCGACGGCGAGCCAGGGCGTTCCTTCGGGTGCGGCTGCCCGCCCCGGCGTGCGCACCTACCCCGCCAAGCCGCTCTGAGCGACGCTCAGCCTTCGATCGGCCCGTCGCCTCGGCGACGGTGCCCACGATCAGCCCTGCGATGCCCCGGCACGCAGGGCTTTTTCATGAGGTGGGGCCGGCGAGCGGCGCGGGCGGCCTACTGCAGATCGCGCAGCAGCGGCTCGGCGACCATCCGCACCGGCGCCTTCACCGGCTTGCCGCGGCCGATCAGGATCGCGACGCGCGAGCTTTCCGGGTCGGTCTCGAAGCGGGTGCGGACCCAGGCGACCAGGAACTTCAGGTATTCGGACGCCAGCAGCTTGGTCGCCGAGGGGCTGTGCCACCAATCGGCGGCGTCGAAGCCTTCGGCGATCACCGGATGGGGCACGATCCGGTCGGCGCCCTGGAGCGCGTGGTCGAGCTCAATCAGGGTCCGCGGCATGTGGTAGTTCGAGGTCACCACCGCGACGGTGCTGAAGCGGTTGTGGCGCATCCAACGCCGGGTCTCGATGGCGTTGCCGATGGTGTTGCGCGCGCGGTAGTCGAGGTCGACGCAGCAATCGATCCAGTGGCGCTGCGTCGGGTTGAGCCGGGCAATCTCGTCGCGGCTGGTGCGTTCGTTGACGCCGGTGATCAGCAGGCGCCGGCCGTAGCCGCCGGCCAGCAGGTCGATCGCGTCGCCGATGCGCTGGGCGCCGCCGGTCAGCGCGACGATCCCGTCGGCACGGCCCTGCAGCACCCGCTCGCTGCGGTCGAGCGCGGCGACAAAGGCGAGGAAGCCGGAGAGCAGCGCGACCGCGCCGAGGCCGGCGAGGCCGAGGATCGTCAGCGCCATCGGGCCGACGGGCCGCGCGGCGGGCGCGGCCGCCGGCATCGCCCTCGGGCGGGCGTCCCAGGCCCAGCCCGTGAGCTCGGCGCCGGGGCCGGCCTGTCTCGGATCGAAGGCGCGCGCCATACGCGTGGTCATGCTCCGGGAGAATAGCGCCGATTGCGGCGGGGCGGAGGCGGCATTTGCGGACGCAAATCCTTTCCGGAGGGTTAACGCACGGCCAAGCACTTCCGATCACGGGGATTTTCGGAACCGTTCGTCTCCTATGCCCGGCGGGGCGCGATGCCGGACCGGCCGGACGCGCGACTCAGGCCAGGAACCGCCGCACGGTCAGCCGGGAGATCACGGCGGTGACGAGCGAGGCGATGACGCCGATCGCCATCACGCTGGCATAGCCGCGCCAGCCGATGTGGAAGGCGCCGAACAAGGCCTCGACCTCGTCGCCCGCCGGCCCCGAGCGCCAGGTGCGGGCGAGCAGCCCGGCCAGCGCGAAGGCGGCGAGCGCCGCGGCCGAGCCGATGATCCCGCCGCGCAGCCCCAGCCCGAAGAAGCGGCGCTGGAAGGCGCGGGCGATGAAGTCGTCGTCGGCGCCGACGAAGTGGAGCACCTCCACCACCTCGCGGTTTCCGGCCATGGCGCCGCGGGTGGCGAACGCCACCGCGAGGCCGGTGGCGACCAGCACCAGCGCGACGATGCCGACGCCGATGCCGACGAAGGTGTTGGCCGCGGTCGAGAGCCGCTGCAGCCAGAGCGCGTGGTCGTCGAGGCTGGCGACCCCCGGCATCGCCTCGGCGAGGCCGGCGCGCAGGTGCTTGAGGTCGGGGGACTGGTCGCCGAGCTTCAGGGTGATCAGGCGCGGCACCGGCAGGTCGGAGAGGTCGAGGCCGCTGCCGAGCCAGGGCTCGAGCAGGCGCTCGGCCTCCGCCTTGGAGAACACCCGCGTCGCGGCGATGCCGGGCTCGGCCTTGGCGATGGCGTCGGCCCGGGCGATGTCGGCGTCGAGGTCGCGGCCGGGGGCCGGGCGTACCTGGATCGTTACCTCCTGCGCCACGGTGCCCTGCCACTGGCCGGCGCTCGACGCGACGATCTCGGCCGCGCCCGCGCACAGGCCCGCGAGGAAGGTGAGGATGGCGATGACGGCGGCGAGCGAGCGGCTCGCGGCCGAATCGGTCGGGACCAGGGGCGCGTTGCGCCGCAGGGTCGGGGGCAGCGCCGGATCGACCGCGCCCCTGTCCGGGGCCGTCCTGGCGGCCTGGCTGCGTTCGCGGGTCGTGTCCATCAGCCTTCGATCCGCAGGCGGCCGTCGCCGATCACCATCCGGCGGGCATCGACCGAGTCCATGATCCCGAAATCGTGGGTGGCGATGATCACCGAGGTGCCGAGCTTGTTCAGCTCGAGGAAGAGCCGCAGCAGGCGGCGCCCGAGGCTCGGGTCGACGTTGCCGGTCGGCTCGTCGGCGAGCAGCAGGTCGGGCCGGGCGATGAGCGCCCGGGCGATGGCCGCGCGCTGCTTCTCGCCGCCCGAGAGCAGCGGCGGCAGCACGTGCATGCGCTCGCCGAGGCCGACCCAGCGCAGCAGCTCGACGACCTCGGCCCGGTAGCTGGTCTCTGCCCGGCCCTGGACGCGCAGCGGCAGCGCCACGTTCTCGTAGGTCGTGAGGTGGTCGAGCAGGCGGAAATCCTGGAACACCACGCCCATGCGGCGGCGCAGGCCGGTGAGCGACGCGCTGGAGATGCCGCTGACCTCGTTGCCGAACACCGAGACCAGCCCGCGGGTCGGGCGCACCGAGAGCAGGATCAGCCGCAGCAGCGTCGTCTTGCCGGCCCCCGACGGCCCGGTGAGGAACTGGAACGAGTGCGGCTGGATGCGGAAGCTCACGTCGGACAGCACCTCCGGCCCGAGGCCGTAGCGCATGCCGACGTTCTCGAACTGGACCACAGGCCCTTCCGCCCCGGAGAGCAGGCTTTTCGTCGTCGCCGTTTCGCGCAAGGGCCCGTTCGCTCCCGTTCCGTCCCGGTCCATGCCGTCCGCACCGGGATGACCGCCGCGCATGGCCATTTCAAGCCGGCTCCCGGCGGTTTCACCGGAGCTTAACCCTAACCGAAGACGATCGCCCAAGGGTTTTCGCCGCAGGTCCCGCCCGGCTGCCCCCGCCAACGAGCGTGCCGCGTATGCTGATCGTCTGCCCGACCTGCGCCAGCGAATATCGCATCGAGACCGCCCGCGTCGGCACCGAGGGGCGTTCGGTGCGCTGCGCCGCCTGCCGCGAGACCTGGTTCGTGTCGCCGGCCGAGGTGATCGCCGCCCACGAGGCCGAGCTGCAGGCCGCAAGCCCCGGCGCCGACGAGACGGTCTCCGAGGATGCCTGGGCCGAGGCCTCCGCCGCGGTGCGCAGCGCCGCGACGGCCGACACCATCGACAACGTCCCCGCACCGCCGCGCGGCACGCGGGCGAAGAAGGCCAAGCTCGGCTACAAGCCGCTCGGCCGGAACCAGGGCAAGGGCGGGATCGCCGGGCTGTCGCCGGCCCTGGCCGCCTGCCTCGTGGTGTTGGCCGCGATCCCGCTCGCCTGCCTCGCCCGCGTGCCGGTGGTGCAGGCGCTGCCGCAGGCGGCCGGGCTGTTCGCCCGCATCGGCCTGCCGGTGAACCTGCGCGGCCTCGAGATCCGGGACGTCGCCGCGGTCCGCACCCCGGCCGACGGCGAGAAGCCGGCCGAGCTCGCGGTCGAGGGCGACCTCGTCGGCATCGCCCGCGGCGGCGTGCCGGTGCCGCCGATCAGCGTCGTGATGCGCGACGCCGCCGCGGGCGTCGTGAGGACCTACACCATCGCCCCGCCGCGCAGCCGGCTGGCACAGGGCGAGACCGCGCGATTCGCCGGCCGGTTTTCCGATCCGCCCGAGCGGGGCCGCGGCATCGAGGTCCGGTTCTCGGATGCGGGCAAGCCGGAGACGAGCAAGCCGGAGACGGCCAGACCCGAGACGGCGAAAGCGGAGTAGGTCGCGGGCGACCGCGCCGCCGTCGATTTTCCGCCGGCGGCCCGTGGCCGGACGGCGCCGGAATAGGGTATGGAGGCGCATGACCACGCCCTCCCGACGCGTCCGCGTCCTCTTCGACGAAGCCACCATCGCCACGCGCAACGAGGCGTTGGCCCGCGAGATCAAGGCGGCCGCCCCGCAGAACCTGCTCGTGGTGGCGGTGCTGAAGGGCAGCTTCATGTTCGCCGCCGACCTGCTGCGGGCCCTGCACCGGGTCGGGCTGTCGCCGCAGGTCGAGTTCGTGCACCTGTCGAGCTACCGCACCGGCACGATCTCCTCCGGCCAGGTCGAGATCCTGCGCGACGTCCAGAGCGAGGTGCGCGGCCGCGACGTGCTGCTCGTCGACGACATCCTCGAATCCGGCCGCACGGTGGTCTTCGCCAAGGACCTGCTGATGGCCCGCGGCGCCTCGCGCGTCCTCACCGCGGTGCTGCTCGAGAAGCCGGGCAAGCGCGCGGTGCAGATCGACGCCGACTTCGTCGGCTTCACCTGCCCCGACGCCTTCGTCGTCGGCTACGGCATGGATGCGGCCCACGCCTTCCGCCAGCTCCCCTTCGTCGGCGTCGTCGACTACGACAGCCAAGATCCGGACCTGTTCGGCGGGGCCTGAACCGCGTTTCGGGACGCGGCATTTTCGCAACCCTCCGGCACTTCCAGGCTTTTCGTCCTCAAATGTCTTGACAGGACGGCCGATGTTTAGACGATCTCTAGACGTGTCCGGGCCGGACGGCCTTCCCTCGGTGGATCGAATACAGGCGACATGGCGCGCATCCTTCTGGTGGATGACGAAGAGACGGTCCGCGGCTTCCTCAAGCGAGGCCTCGAGATCGACGGCCATGCCGTGGTCACGGCGATCGACGGCAGCGACGGCCTCGACCGGCTGAACGAATCCGACGGCGCCTTCGACCTGATGCTCACCGACATCCGCATGCCGCTGATGGACGGCATCGCGCTGGCGCTCGCGGCCAAGCGCGACTTCCCCGACCTGACCATCCTGCTGATGACCGGCTTCGCCGACCAGCGCGAGCGCGCGCGCGGCCTCGACGCCATCGTCACCGACGTGCTGACGAAGCCGTTCTCGCTGGCGGACCTGCGCGCCACGGTGAGCCGGGCGCTCGCGGCCTGAGACGACGTTCGGTCGATCCACGAGCGATCGCACGCCTCTTCCCTCCCCCCTTAAGCGGGGGAGGGTGGGCCTCGCGTCAGCGAGGGTCGGGAGAGGGGAGCGCCGTATCCGGAAATGCCGCTCCCCTCTCCCGACTCGCTGCGCGGGCCACCCTCCCCCGCTTAAGGGGGGAGGGGGCAGCCCCTCCTCACACCACCAGGTTCACGATCCGCCCGGGCACGACGATGACCTTGCGGGGCGTCCGGCCTTCGAGGGCGCGCCGGACCGCCTCGTCGGCGAGCACCAGGGCCTCGACAGCCGCCGCGTCGGCGTCGCGCGGGACGGTGACGTCGGCGCGCTTCTTGCCGTTGACCTGCACCGGGAGCGCGACCGTATCCTCGACCAGCAAAGCGGGGTCGAAGCCGGGCCACGGCGCCTGCGCGACCAGCCCGTCGCGGCCGAGCACCGCCCAGCAGCTCTCGGCCAGGTGCGGCATCATCGGCGCGATCAGCTGGACCAGGATGCCGGCGGCCTCCCGGCCGGCCGCCGCCGAGGCGCCGCCGCGGAACGCGTCCTCGAGGGCGTTGGCGAGGGTGTAGACGTGGGCGACGCAGCGGTTGAAGCGCAGGCGCTCGACATCCTCGCCGAAGGCGGCGAGCGCCTTGTGCGCGGCCTTGCGCAAGGCCGCGTCGCCGCCGCCCGATCCGGTGGCCGAGACGGCGGCGTTCACCAGCCGCCACACCCGCTGCACGAAGCGGGCGGCGCCCTGCACGCCCTCCTCCGTCCAGATCACGTCGCGCTCCGGCGGCGAATCCGAGAGCATGAACCAGCGCGCGGTGTCGGCGCCGAAGGAGGCGATGATGTCGTCGGGGTCGACGACGTTCTTCTTCGACTTCGACATCTTCTCGATCGGGCCGATCGCGATGGGCGCCGAGGTTTTCACGTGGAACCCGCGTCGCTCGCCGTCTTCGGTCGAGAACCGCACCTCCGCCGGCGGCACCCAAGCGCCGGCCGCGTCCTTGTAGGTCTCGTGGACGACCATGCCCTGGGTGAACAGGCCGGCGAACGGCTCCGAGACGCCGGACCAGCCGGTCGCCTGCATCGCCCGCATGAAGAAGCGCGCGTAGAGCAGGTGCAGGATCGCGTGCTCGATGCCGCCGATATACTGGTCGACAGCGAGCCAGCGGTTCACCGCCGCCGGGTCGGTCGGCCGGTCGGCGAGCCACGGCGCGGTGAACCGGGCGTAGTACCAGGACGAGTCGACGAAGGTGTCCATCGTGTCGGTCTCGCGCCGCGCCGCAGCGCCGCAGGACGGGCACGGCACGGTGCGCCAGGCGTGGTCGCGCTCCAGCGGGTTGCCGGGCTGGTCGAACGAGACCTCCTCGGGCAGCCTCACCGGCAGGTCGGCGACCGGCACCGGCACGGGGCCGCAGGCCTCGCAGTGGATGATCGGGATCGGGCAGCCCCAGTAGCGCTGGCGCGACACGCCCCAGTCGCGCAGGCGGAACTGCACCTTGCGGGCCGCGACCGGCCGGCCGGAGAGGACCTCCGCCTCCAGGCGGTTCGCCACCGCCTCGAAGGCCTCGCCCGTCGTCATGCCGTCGAGGTAGCGCGAGTTGATCATCCGCCCGTCGCCGTCGAAGGCGGTGTCGGTGATGACGAAGCTGTCCTGATCCTGGTCCTCGGGGCAGACCACGGGGGTGTTGCCGAGGCCGTACTTGTTGGCGAAGTCGAGATCGCGCTGGTCGTGCGCCGGGCAGCCGAAGACGGCGCCGGTGCCGTACTCCATCAGCACGAAGTTCGCGACGTAGACCGGCAGCGTCCAGGACGGGTCGAGCGGATGGCGCACGGTGAGCCCGGTGTCGAAGCCGAGCTTCTCCGCCGTGTCGATCGCCGCCTGCGCCGTGCCCATGCGCCGGCATTCGTCGACGAAGGCCTGCAGCGCCGGGTTCGCGCCGGACAGGGCCGCCGCCACGGGATGGTCGGCGGCGATCGCCAGGAAGCGCGCGCCGAACAGGGTGTCGGGCCGGGTGGTGTAGACCTCGATCGCCTCGCCGACCCCCTCGACCGCCGTCGCGAGGGCGAACCGGACCTGCAACCCCTGCGAGCGCCCGATCCAGTTCCGCTGCATCAGCCGGACCTTCTCCGGCCAGCGCTCGAGACCGTCGAGCGCGTCGTAGAGATCCTGCGCGAAGTCGGTGATCTTGAAGAACCACTGCGTCAGCTCGCGCTGCTCGACCGGCGCGCCCGAGCGCCAGCCGCGCCCGTCGATCACCTGCTCGTTGGCGAGCACGGTGTGGTCGACCGGGTCCCAGTTCACCTTGGCGGTGCGGCGCGTGACCAGCCCCTTGCCGAGGAAGTCGAGGAACATGCGCTGCTGGTGCTTGTAGTAGTCCGGATCGCAGGTCGCGATCTCGCGGCTCCAATCGAGCGACAGGCCCATGGATTGCAGCTGCCCGCGCATCGTCGCGATGTTGGCGTAGGTCCAGTCCCGCGGGTTGGTCTTCCGCTCGATCGCGGCGTTCTCGGCCGGCAGCCCGAAAGCGTCCCAGCCCATCGGGTGCAGCACCGCGAACCCCTTGGCCCGCTTGTAGCGCGCCACCACGTCGCCCATCGCGTAGTTGCGCACGTGGCCCATGTGGATGCGCCCCGACGGATAGGGGAACATCTCCAGCACGTAGTATTTCGGGCGGGCGTCGGCGTTGTCGGTCTCGAACAGCCGCGCCTGCGCCCAGGCCTCCTGCCAGCGCGGCTCGGAATCCTTGGCGTTGTAGCGCTCGAGGGTCTGGTGGCTGGGAGGATGGGTCATGGCGTCGTCGAAAACCGGGATCGGGCGGGGCGGACCGGGGAAGCGGCGGCGTTAGCACATTCGCAGCGGGCTCGGCCAACGGATCTGCCGGCGTGGCAATCGAGGCCGATCCATCGGCGCGTGATCCCTGTGGCGGATGCAAGCACAGATGGCTTTGCGCCGGGCGCGCGATCCCGGCATTGAGGTGCAGAATCGCCCTCACCCGCGCGGCGGCGTTGGACAGCGCCGCGGGCCCGCCCACCTTTCCCCGGCGATGGCCGGACGACCCGCCCAAAGGACTTCAATGACCGACACGCCGATCGATACGCCCCCGACCTCGGAGCCACCGATCTCCGGCAAGCCGCCCGTCGGCGAGGCCGACGTCGCCGCGGGCCTCGCCGAGGTGCTGGCCGGGATCGCCCGGGCGAGCGAGGATTGCGCGCGGGATCCCGCCGGCATCCGCCTCATCGCCGTCTCGAAGACCGTGCCGGCCGAGGGCATCCTGCCGGCCCTCGAAGCCGGCCAGCGCCTGTTCGGCGAGAACTACGTGCAGGAATCGCGCGCCAAGTGGCCCGCGCTCAAGGACTGCTACCCGGACGTGGAGCTCCACCTCGTCGGGCCGCTGCAATCGAACAAGGCGCGCGAGGCGGTCGAGCTGTTCGACGTGATCCATTCGCTGGACCGGCTGTCCCTGGCCGCGGCGCTGGCCAAGGAGATCGCCCGCACGGGGCGCACGCCGAAGCTGCTGATCCAGGTCAACACCGGGGACGAGCCGCAGAAGGGCGGCGTCTCGCCCGACGCCCTCGACGTGCTGCTCGCCGAATGCGTCGGCACCCACGGGCTGGCGATCCAGGGGCTGATGTGCGTGCCGCCGGTGGAGGACCCGCCCTCGGCCCACTTCGCCCTGCTCGCCGCGCTCGCCCGGCGGCACAACCTGCCGATCCTCTCGATGGGCATGAGCGCCGATTACCCGGCCGCGATCCAGATGGGCGCGACCCATGTCCGGGTCGGCACGTCGATCTTCGGGGCGCGGACGCGGAAGGCCTGATCCGCGCCGTGTCGTCGCCGGCGACGGAAGGTTGCCTTGGGCGAGCCGGCGGACCCTGCGGTCGCAGGGCGAAATCCGCCGCCGTCACGGACCGCCCGGAGGCTCGCCCGGCGCGGCAAGGCCCGTGCGAAGCAGGGCGATGCCGGTGATGATCGCAAGGAAGGACGTGGTGGGGGAAGTAGGACTCGAACCTACGAAGCTTACGCAGCGGATTTACAGTCCGCCCCCTTTGCCGCTCGGGACATTCCCCCAAAGGACAGCCCATCGGGCCGCGCGGGGCCCTTATGGTGAGGGGGGGGCGGCGTGTCAACCGTGCCGCGCGGCCGGCGGCTCAGTGCCCGGCGGTGCTCGAGAAGCCGTTGATCACCACCACGCCGGCGACGATCAGGCCGAGGCCGATCAGGGCCGGGGCGTCGAGGCCCTGGCGGAACACCAGCCAGCCGACGAGCGAGATCAGGACGATGCCGACGCCCGACCAGACCGCGTAGGCGACCCCCATCGGGATCGTCCGCAGGGTGAGCGCGAGGAAGAAGAACGCGACGCCGTAGCCCGCGACCGTGATCAGCAGCGGCACCGGCCGCGAGAACCCGGCGGAGGCCTTCAGCGCGCTGGTGCCGATCACCTCGGCGACGATCGCGATCGCCAGATAGATCCAGTTCACGGCCGCTGCACTCCCGGTTCGTCGGATCGGCGGCCCATTCAGCCGTCGTCGGCCCCGAGGACGAGGCGGAGCGACCGGGCGAGCTCGTCGCGGCGATAGGGCTTGTTGAGCACCGGCAGCTCGCCGCGGCCGATGACCTGGCCCTCGTCGAGGTCGGCGACGTAGCCCGAGGTGAGCAGGACCTTGAGGCCGGGGCGCAGGCGCTGCGCCTCGGCGGCGAGCTGCGAGCCGTTCATGCCGCCGGGCATCATCACGTCCGAGAACAGGATGTCGATGCGCTGGACGTCCTTGAGATGGGCCAGCGCCTCGGCCGCGTTGCGCGCGACGACGACCTTGTAGCGCAGCTCCTCCAGGCTCTCGACGGCCATGGTGAGGACCTGCTCGTCGTCCTCGACGAGCAGCACGGTCTCGCCCTCGCCGGCGCGGCGCAGCGGCAGCACGCCGCGCTCGCCCATGCCCGTCTCCTCGCCGGCGGGGTCGGCCGAGCGCGGGAAGCGCAGGCGGAAGGTGGTGCCGCGCCCGACCTCGGACTCGATCGCGACGAAGCCCTTGGCGCTGCGGGTGAAGCCGTAGACCTGGCTCAGGCCGAGGCCGGTGCCCTTGCCGACCTCCTTGGTGGTGAAGAACGGCTCGAACACCCGCGCCATCAGGTCCGGCGCGATGCCGCTGCCGGTGTCGGACACCGCGATCTCGACATAGGCGCCCGGCGGCACCCCCTTGTCGGCGACGGCCGCGGTGTCGAGCCGGACGTTGCGGCTGCGGACCTCGATCCGGGCGCTGCCGGTTCCCGCCTCCATCGCGTCGCGGGCGTTGACGACGAGGTTGAGGATCGCCGCCTCGAATTGGGCGGGGTCGACGCGGATCGGGTCGAGGGCGGGGTCGAGGTCGAAGGCGAGCTCGATCGCGGCGCCGGCGGCGCGCTCGGCCAGCGGCCGGAAGTCGATGAGCAGGCGGTTCGGGTTCAGCGTCTGCGGCCGCAGCATCTGCCGGCGCGAGAAGGCGAGGAGCTGCTGCGTCAGCTGCTCGCCGCGCCGGGCCGCCGTCATCGCAGCGTCGGCGAGGCGCTTGACCCGGTCGACGTTGTCGGGCTTGCGCAGGACCATGTCGAGGCCGCCGACGATGACCGTCAAGAGGTTGTTGAAGTCGTGCGCGACGCCGCCGGTGAGCTGGCCGATCGCCTCCATCTTCTGCGCCTGGCGCAGCGCCTCCTCGGTGTTGCGCTGGTCGGAGCGGTCGAGGACGATGCCGGCCATGCGGACCGGCGTGCCGTCGGCGCGGTATTCCGCCCGGCCCTTGGCCGCGATCCAGCGCACGGCCCCGTCGGGGCGCACGATCCGGTATTCGATGTCGAGCGTCCCCGCCCGCGCCGCCTGCGCGAAGGCCGCCGTCACCGCCTCCCGATCCTCCGGGTGGACGTGGGCGAGGAAGGTCTGCCGGCCCCAATGCGGCAGCGGCGCGTCGTAGCCGAAGATCGCGTCGTGGCGGGCCGACCGGCGGGCGGTGTCGGTGAGGAGGTCGAGGTCCCAGGTTCCCATGCCGGCGGAATCGAGGGCGAAGGCCAGGGTCTCGCGGGCGGCCTCGACCTCGCGGGTGCGCTCGGCGACCCGCCGCTCCAGGGTCTCGTTGGCGACGCGCAGGCGCTCCTGGTCCTGTTCGCGCTCGCGGATGTGCCCGCGGGCCTGGTACTGGCGCCGCCGCACCCGCAGCGCCGAGGCGACGGCGCTGATCAGGGTCTCGGCGTTGATCGGGCGCTCCAGCAGCACGACGTTGCCGAGGCGCTCCACCATGGCCGCGCCCCGCGCCGGGCGGCGCCCCGCCTGGCGCGTCGCCAGCATGATGAACGGGAAGTCCGACCAGGGCGGCTGGCGCTCGATCCAGGCCGCGAGGGCGTCCGGGTCGACCTCGGCCAGCGCCTCCTCGGTGACGATCGCCGAGCCGGCCGAGGCCTCGAGGCCGGCGAGCCACGCGGCCCCGTCGGCGCAGACCGTGGCGGCGGTGCCGGACTTGGCCAGCAGCTGCTCCATCACCACCGCGTCGCGTCCGCGCGGCGCCAGGATGAGGACGCGGGTCTCGTCGGGGCCGGGCCGGCTCATTCCGCCGTGTCGCTGCGCAGCATCGCGACCTTGCCGCCGTAGGCGGGCAGGCCCGAGAGCACGCCCTCGAAGTCGGTCAGCGTCTCCCCGACCTGGATCCCGTTGCGGGAGAGCCTCAGCTCGCGGATCGTGCGCTCGTGCGCGTTGACCCGGCTCTTGACCGCCGAGAGCGCGGTTCGGACCTCGCCCTTGGCCTCGAAGTAGCGGAACAGGAGGATGCCGTCGCTGAGATAGCTCAGGTCGATGTCGGAGCGGACCTCGCCGATGACGCCGTGCTGCCCGAGCACCAGCAGGGTCGTGACGCCCTTCTGGTTCAGGTAGGTCAGCAGCTCGTGCATCTGCAGGATCAGGAACTGCTCGCCCGGCATCGCGTGGATGTAGGCGTTGAGGCTGTCGACGACGACGCAGGACGCACCGTCCCGCTCCACCGCCTCGCGGACGCGGCAGGCGAACTCGCCCGGCGCCAGCTCGGCCGGATCGATCTGCGCGATGCTGAGGTCGCCGTCGGCGATGTGCGGCTGCAGGTCCATCCCGAGGATGGCCGCGCGCGCCAGCAGGGTCGCCCGGCCCTCGTCGAACAGGAAGTAGGTGGCCTTCTCGCCCCGCTCCAGGGCCGCCAGCATGCAGCGCACCGCGGTCGTGGTCTTGCCGGCCCCGGACGGCCCGAGCAGCAGCGTGTTGGTGCCGCGCACCAGCCCACCGCCGAGCAGGAGGTCGAGGCCTGGCGCGCCGGTCGTGACGGTCACCGGCGCGAAGTCGGCGTGGTGCTCGGCGGCGATCAGGCTCGGGAACACCTCGATCCCGCCGGTCTCGAGGACGAAGTCGTGGTACCCGCCCCGCGCCTTCACGCCGCGCATCTTCAGGACGCGGAGGCGGCGCCGTCCCGCGCCGAACTCGCGCGGGGTGTGCTCCAGGAGCAGGACGCCGTGCGCGATGCTGTGGAGCTGCACGTCGGTGGTGCCGTCGTCGAGCAGGAACACCGTGCAGCCCCGCGCCGCGAAGAGCTGCTTCAGCGCCAGGATCTGGCGGCGGTAGCGCAGCGGGTTCTGGGCGAGCAGCCGCAATTCGGACAGGCTGTCGAACACCACGCGGTTCGGCTGCAGCGCGTCCACCCGCTCGATGACCTCGCGGACGGTCTCGCCGAGCTCCACCTCGGAGGGGTGCAGGATCGACTGCTCGCTCTCGGGGTCGAGGCCGAGCTCGTTGACGAGCTCGTAGAGCTCGACGCCGTCGAGCGACCAGCCATGCGACGCCGCCGAGGCCCGCAGCTCCTCGGCGCTCTCCGACAAGGTGACGTAGAGGCTCTTCTCGCCGTGCGCGACGCCGTCGAGCAGGAACTGCAGGGCGAGCGTGGTCTTGCCGGCGCCGGGCGTGCCCTCGAGCAGGTAGAGCCGCCCCTTGGTCAGGCCGCCGGACAGGACGTCGTCGAGCCCGGCGATCCCGGTCGACAGGGTGTCCCGGACGTAGGATGCGACGCGCGGTGTCTGATCAGTCGTCATCGTCATCACGCAGGGTGGATCGGGCGCTCGGCCGGCGGCCCCTGAGGGAGTGCTTTGCCTCAGGAACGGCCCTGCCTCAACGCGGCAGCCGTCGATAGGTCCCGAGACCCTCGGATGGCGGGCACCGCGGCGATCGTCCGGACCGGCGCCGGATCACGCCCGGCGTCGCGGCTGCACCTATGCCGCAGCACCATCGGGCGGCGCCGGACGTTGCCCGTGACCGGATCCCGACGATCTCCCGCAAGGCCCCCATGCTTCGACTGCTCATCGCGGACGGCAACACGCGCGACGACCGCGCCCAGCACGTCGCGGTCACCGGCCGCACCTCGGCCGAATCCTACGCCGACGTCGTCCACGCCTATCGCCCGGAGGCGCAATGCCGGCTGCTCAGCCCGGCCGACGCCGACGCCGCCCTGCCCGACGGCGCGGCGCTTACCTCCTACGACGGCGTGATCTTCACCGGCTCGCCCCTGAAGGTCGGCGAGCGCAGCCCGGCGGTGACGCGCCAGTGCGACCTGATGCGCGCGGCTCTGGAGGCCGGGCTGCCGGTGTTCGGCTCGTGCTGGGGGACGCAACTGGCCGCGGTCGTCGCCGGCGGCGACGTCGGCCCCAATCCGCGCGGGCCGGAATACGGCTTCGCTCGCCGCATCACGGCGACGGCGGAAGGCCGCGGCCACCCGCTGCTGTCGGGCCGGGGCGCGGCCTGGGACGCCCCGGCGATCCATTCGGACGCGGTGATCGCGCCGCCGCCGGGCGCGCGAGTACTGGCCGGGAACGCGCTGCTCGAGGTGCAGGCGATCGAGATCCCGCACGGCGGCGGCCTGTTCTGGGGCACGCAGTACCACCCCGAGCTCGACTTCGACGAGCTCGCGGCGATGCTGCGGGTCAGCGCCGCGGACGTGGTCGAGGCCGGCCTCGCGCCCGATGCCGCCGCGGTCTCGGCCTATGCCGCGGAGATCGCCGCGCTCCACGCGGGCGGCGCGGCGGCCGGCCCGCTCGCCTGGCGGCACGGGCTCGGCGCCGACGTCCTAGAGCCGGACCAGAGACGCCGCGAGATCGGCAATTTCCTCGACCGGCTGGTCGAGACGGGTGCCGGCGCGCCTTAGGCCGCCTCGGCCATGGCGCCCGCGTCCGGCGACACCTCGTCGGTGTGCACGTCGAACTGCATCAGGTAGGCGGTGCCGAAGCTGGTGGTGAGCGCGCAGTCCGTCGCGTCGCGCCCGCGCGCCATGACGATGCGGGCGATGCGCGGCGTGTTGTGGCGGGCGTCGAACGTGTACCAGCGATCGCCGAGATAGACCTCGAACCAGGCCGAGAAATCCATCGGCGCCGGGTCCTTCGGCACGCCGATGTCGCCGAGATAGCCGGTGGCGTAGCGGGCCGGGATGTTCATGCAGCGGCACAGCGCGATCGCCAGGTGGGCGAAGTCGCGGCAGACGCCGACGCGCTGGACGTAGCCGTCATGGGCGGTGCGGGTGTTGTCGGCCAGCTGGTAGTCGAACCGCAGGTGGTTGTGGACGAAGTCGACGATCGCCTGCACGCGGGCCCAGCCCTCCGGCGTCGCGCCGAACAGCGACCAAGCGGTGGCAGAGAGCTTGTCGGTGTCGCAGTAGCGCGAGCCGAGGAGGAACGGCAGCACGTCGTCGGGCAGGTCCTGCACCGGGTGCTGGCGGGCCTGCGGCGCGAACGCGTCGGGCTCGCCGGAATCGCCGATGGTGAAGTCGGCCGACATGGTGATCCGGCCGCCCGGCGCGACGATGCGGGTGCAGACGTTGCCGAAGGCGTCGACGTGCTGCGTCGCCGGTACCGGCGGATCGAAGGCGATGACCTCGGGCGTGACGAGGTCGGCCCGGCGCTCCGGCCGCACGTTCAGCAGCAGGTTCATCGGGGTCGGGCCGAAGGTGTTGAAGGCGATGGTGAAACCGGTCTGGACGAGCATCGTAGATCCGTGGAAGCCGCGCGTGGTGTCGCAGGTAGGGTCGCAGGTAGCCGTTGAACACCGAGCCGATACGCGAGGTTCCGCAGATCAGGCGTGCTTCCGGCGCAGGTTCTGCCCAGATTAAAGGCAGTCTTCATCGCTCGAGCCGCCGCCGTTGCTGCCGGTCGACAGACCTCGTCATCCGCAGACGAAGGTGTCGGCCCGGGCTCGAGCCTCGGCACGGGTCCGATCCGGCCGGCCCGCGCGCCGAAGCTCCGGACGCCCGGGACGCGCGGTCGGCCCGATTTCCGTGCCGGCCCGCCGACTGGCTCTGATGATGCATCCGGGGCGGGGCATCGACCCATCGGCCCCTCGGGATGTCATGACCGTTCCTCCGCATTCCCCCAGGCCCGTCGGGGCGATCCTTCGCGGCGCCGGGGCCGACGCCCGCCCCGCGCCGGGCTGCGGGTCCAGCGCATGAGCGAGGCGATCGCCTGGGCGGAGCGCCGCCGCATCGCCGAGCAGGCGCGCGGCGAGCGGGCGTGGTCGCTGTGGGGGCCGTATCTCAGCGAGCGGCAATGGGGCACCGTGCGCGAGGATTACAGCCGCGACGGCAACGCGTGGCGCTCGCTCACCCACGAGGAGGCCCGCTCGCGCGCCTACCGCTGGGGCGAGGACGGGCTCGCGGGGATCTGCGACGAGCGCGGGCAGCTCTGCCTCGGGCTCGCCCTGTGGAACGGGCGCGACCGCATCCTGAAGGAACGCCTGTTCGGCCTGACCAACGAGGAGGGCAACCACGGCGAGGACGTTAAGGAGATCTACCACTACCTCGACGCGGTCCCGAGCCACGCCTACCTGAAGTTCCTCTACCGCTATCCGCAAGGGGCCTACCCCTACGAGGACCTCGTGCGCGAGGGGCTGCAGCGCAGCCGCGAGGTGCCGGAATACGAGATCGAGGAGACCGGCCTGTTCGAGGGGTCGCGCTTCTTCGACGTGACGGTGGAATACGCCAAGTCGGACGTCGACGACGTCCACGCCACGATCACCGCGACGAACCGCGGCGCGGACGCCGCCGACCTCCACCTCGTGCCGCAGCTCTGGTTCCGCAACACCTGGTCGTGGCGGAACGACGGTGCGCTGCCGCGGCCCCGGATCGCGCGCCATCCGGAGGGCGGCATCGCCTGCGAGCACCCGCGGCTCGGGCGCTACCGGCTGGCCTTCGAGGGCGAGCCCGAGGTGCTGTTCTGCGAGAACGACACCAACTTACGCCGGCACGCCGGCCAGCCGGAGGCCGAGGGCCCGTTCAAGGACGGGCTCCACGCCGCGATCGTCGAGGGCGACGCCGCGGCGGTCCGCCGCGACGCCGGGACCAAGCTCGGCCTGCACTACGCGCTTCGCCTCGCGCCCGGCGAGACCCGGCGGGTGCGCCTGCGGCTCTCCGCCGGGACGCGGACGCGCCCGATCGACGCCGACGACGCCGTGCGCGACCGCCGCATCGCCGAGGCGGACGCGTTCTACGACGACCTGCAGGACGGGATCGCGGATGCGGACGCGCGCGCGATCTTCCGGCAGGCCTCCGCCGGGTTGATCTGGTCGAAGCAGCTCTACGCCTACGACGTGCGGCGCTGGCTGCAGGGCGACCCGCTCCAGCCGGTGCCGCCGCGGGAGCGCGACGGCGGCCGCAACACGCAGTGGCGCCACTTCGCCGCCTCCGACGTGCTCTCGATGCCCGACAAGTGGGAATATCCGTGGTTCGCCGCCTGGGACCTCGCCTTCCACTGCCTGCCGCTGGCGCTGCTCGACCCGGACTTCGCCAAGAAGCAGCTCCTGCTGCTGACCCGCGAATGGTACATGCACCCCAACGGCCAGCTCCCGGCCTACGAGTGGGAGTTCTCCGACACCAACCCGCCGGTCCACGCCTGGGCGACCTACCGGGTGTTCGAGATCGACCGCGACCGGCGCGGCGGCCGCGGCGACCTCGCCTTCCTCGAAGGCGTCTTCCACAAGCTGCTGATCAACTTCACCTGGTGGGTGAACCGCAAGGATGCCGGCGGCCGCAACGTCTTCCAGGGCGGCTTCCTCGGGCTCGACAACGTCGGCGTGTTCGACCGCTCGCGCCCGCCGCCGGGCTTCGGCATGGTGCACCAGGCCGACGGCACCGCCTGGATGGCGATGTACGCGCTCAACATGATGCGCATCGCCCTCGAGCTCGCGCTCCACAACGACGTCTACGAGAGCACCGCCTCGAAGTTCTTCGAGCACTTCCTCCTCATCGCCGAGGCGATGACCGACATGGGCGGCGAGGGCTTCGGCCTCTGGGACGAGGAGGACGCGTTCTACTACGACGAGGTCGACATGCCCGGCGGCGGGATGCTGCCGCTGCGCGTGCGCTCGATGGTCGGGCTCGTGCCGCTGTTCGCGGTGGAGGTGATCGAGCCCTTCGTGCTCCAGCGCCTGCCGGACTTCGCCCGGCGCCTCAACTGGCTCCTGGAGAACCGCCCGCACCTCGCCTGCCTGGTCTCGCGCTGGGACGAGGGCGGCGTCGGCGACCGAAAGCTGCTTTCGCTGCTGCGCGGCCACCGGATGAAGGCGCTGCTGCGACGCATGCTCGACGAGGCCGAGTTCCTCTCGCCCTTCGGCGTGCGCTCGCTCTCCAAGGCGCACCGCGACCAGCCCTACGTGCTCAACGAGTTCGGCGCCTCCTTCACGGTGCGCTACGACCCGGCCGATTCGACCTCGAACATGTTCGGCGGCAACTCGAACTGGCGCGGGCCGGTGTGGATGCCGACGAACTACCTGATCATCGAGGCGCTGCGCCGCTTCCACTCCTATTACGGCACCGACTTCCTGGTGGAGTTCCCGACCGGCTCGGGCGCGATGTGCACGCTGGCCGCCATCGCCGACGCCCTGCAGGAGCGCCTGATCGGCCTGTTCGCCAAGGACGCGGAGGGCCGCCGCCCGGTCCACGGTGCGCGCGCGCCGATCCCGTCGGCCGAGGGCGCCGAGGAGGCGCTGCTGTTTCACGAGTTCTTCGACGGCGACACCGGCCGCGGTCTCGGCGCCTCGCACCAGACCGGCTGGACCGCGCTGATCGTCAACCTGCTGCACCACCGGGCGCAGCGCGGGGGTGCCTAGGGCATCGTCCAGCGGGGCGGGTCCCGGCGGGGCTTTCGCACGGTGCGCTCCGCCCGGGATCCCTGCGTGGACGCCCGCGATTGGCGGACGCGGCCGCGGGATGTCATCATGGGCGACGCGATCGGGACAGGTTCGCAGGCACGGGCTTCACGTTGACGGGATGACGGGTCAGGCTTCGAACCACCGCGCCGCGTGGCTTCCGCAGAACGGATTCGCCGCCCGCATCGCTTCCGCGCGCCAGCTTCAGAGCTTCAACGACCTGAGCAGCTTCGCGATCAACTTCGACGTGCTCCGCTCGGTCAAGCCCGACATCCAGATGATCGGCAGCAAGGGCAGCACCCTGTGCTTGTGGGAAACCCGTTCGTCCAGCGGCTTCATCAGCAAGCCCAGGGTCGATTCCGACATGATGACGGTCCGGTTCATCGCGAACGGGCACATCACCTACCGCAATCATGCGGGCAGGACGCGCGGCACGCCGAAACATGCGACCCTCGTCGGCTTCGAGGAGGTCGGCGAGATCCAGGCCTCGCAGGCCTTCAACGCGATCAACGGCACGATCACGTTCGAAGCGCTCGCGGCCGCCAACGCCGCGCTGACGGGCGGACAGCACGGCGTGCCGTCCTTCGAGCCGATCGCCGATGTCTCGACACCGGGCATGATCGCCCTGTTCCACATGATGCGGCAGGTGCAGCGCCGCGGGCAGGCGTCGGATCGCGGCGGCGACATCGCGTTTCCGCTGATCCAGGAGATCCTCAGCTATCAGCTGCTGTCCGTCTGGCCGAAGCGCGCGCGCGTGGCACCGGCCCCGGCGACGGACGCCTCCGCGTCGCGCCTCGGCATCGCTCTCGAGTTCATCGAGGCGAACCTCTCGCGGCCCATGACCCTGTCGCTCATCGCGACGGCGGCCGGGCTCAGCGTCCGCTCCCTCCAGAGCCAGTTCCGTCAACGGATGGGGCAGACGGCGATCGCGTTCATCACCGAGCGGCGGCTCGCGCGCACCCACGAGGACCTGACCTCCGCCTTCGATCCCGAGATCACGATCGCGGAGATCGCCCGGCGGTGGGGCTTCGTGCACATGAGCGACTTCGGGCAACGCTACAGGCGTGCCTATGGGCGCACGCCCTCCGAGGCACGGCGCGATGCCGGCCCGCGGGACTGACCCCGCGCCCGCCTCACGGCGCCCACTGCCAGAACACCGAGCTTTTGAACGAGAATACGGTCTCGCCGCGCTGGTTGACGCCGACGTTGTCGGCGAAGGCGAGGCCCCAGCCGGGGCGGGAGGCGGAGGCGCGCTTGTCGGTGAGCGTCGTGGCGTAGCGCACGGTGTCGCCGGCATAGACGGGCTTCAGCCAGCGCATGTCGCGAAAACCCGGCGACGGGCCGGTGGTCGGCGCCTGCCCGCGGGCGGCGGTGTGGGCGTGGTCGCGGGCGCGGGTCGCGAGCAGCCGCTTCATGTAGGCCGAGGCCGTGTGCCAGCCCGAGGCGCACAGCCCGCCGAAATGCGTCGCCTTGGCGGCCTCGGGATCGGTGTGGAACACCTGCGGGTCGTAGGCGCGGCCGAAGGCCAGGATCGCCTCGGCCGGGAAGGCGTAGGCGCCGAGATCGCGGGTCGCGCCGATCGCCGCGTCCTTCAGGAACGGCAGGATCTCGGCGTCGTCCGGCTCGACCACCGCGGGCGGGACGCCGGTCTCGACGATCCGCGGCGGCGCCGGCTCGGCCCCGCGCCGGGCGAGCATCACGGTGAAGGCCTGGGTCATCACCGCCTCGCCGCGGCCGTTCTCCAGGGTGAGCAGGCAGGCGGCGAAGCCCCGGTCGGGCTTCGAGGCCGAGGCGCGGGTCTCGTCGACGCGCAGGGTGGCGGAGAGCGTATCGCCCGGCAGCACCGGCTTCAGCCAGCGCAGCTCGGCGATGCCGGGCGATCCGAGCGAGGAGTGCCCGCCCATCGGCCCGGCCTGCAGCAGCCGCATGCCGAGGGAGGCCGTGTGCCAGCCCGACGCGATCAGCCGCCCGGCGAAGGTCGTCTCCGCGAGCCGCTCGTCGAGATGGAACGGCTGCGCATCGAACGCGCGGGCGAAGGCGACGATGTCGTCGCGGCTCACCGTCAGCGGCACGCCGGTGCGGACCTGGCCGGCGGCGAAATCCTCGAAGTGGAGGCCGGACGTGTCGGGGCCGGGCATGGGCGCGCGCCTCAGTTGGCGAAGCGGAAATGCAGCACGTCGCCGTCCTGCACGAGGTACTCCTTGCCCTCGAGGCGGAGCTTGCCGGCGTCCCGCGCGCCGGACTCGCCCTTCAGCGCGGTGTAGTCGGAGAACGCGATGGTCTCGGCGCGGATGAAGCCCTTCTCGAAGTCGGTGTGGATCACGCCGGCCGCCGCGGGCGCGCGGGTGCCCTTGGTGATCGTCCAGGCGCGGGCCTCCTTCGGGCCGACGGTGAAGTAGGTGATCAGCCCGAGCAGGTCGTAGCCGGCGCGGATCACCCGGTTCAGGCCGGGCTCGGCCAGCCCCACCGCCTCGAGGTAGTCGCCCTGGTCGGCGGCCGGCATCACCGCGATCTCGCTCTCGATCTTGGCCGAGACCACCACCGCCTGGGCGCCCTCCGCCGCCGCGCGCTCCTGCACCGCCTTCGAGTAGGCGTTGCCCTTGTCGGCGTCGCCCTCGTCGACGTTGCAGACGTAGAGCACGGGCTTGGCCGTCATCAGGCCGAGCTGCTGGAACAGGCGCTCCTCCTCGGGCTTGCGCGCGACCATGCGGGCGGGCTTGCCCTCGCGCAGGTACGGCAGGGCGCGGTTGACGAGGTCCAGGAATTCCTTGGCCTCCTTGTCGGCGCCGCGGGCCCGCTTCTCCAGGGCGAAGACGCGCTTCTCCAGGCTGTCGAGGTCGGCCAGCATCAGCTCGGTCTCGATCGTCTCGATGTCGGCGCCCGGGTCGACCTTGCCCTCGACATGGGTGACGTCGCCGTCGTCGAAGCAGCGCACCACGTGGGCGATCGCGTCGCATTCGCGGATGTTGGCGAGGAACTGGTTGCCGAGCCCTTCGCCCTTCGAGGCGCCGCGCACGAGGCCGGCGATGTCGACGAAGGTCAGCCGCGTCGGGATGATCTCCTTCGAGGCGGCGATCTTCGCCAGGTCGTCGAGCCGCGGGTCGGGCACCGCCACGTCGCCGACGTTGGGCTCGATGGTGCAGAACGGATAGTTGGCGGCCTGCGCCGCCGCCGTCTGCGTCAGCGCGTTGAAGAGGGTCGACTTGCCGACGTTCGGCAGGCCGACGATGCCGCATTTGAAGCCCATGATATTCCTCAAGAGTCCATCAGGATCGTCTCGGGTAAAACCCGGAACGGATTGATGATTGTCGTTCCCTCGACCTCGCGGCCGTGTTGATAATCCTCGGAGAGCAGGAACCGGCAACCCGATCGGATCGCCGCCCCGAGGATCACGCAGTCCCACCATTGAAAACCGGTCCGCTCGCGCAACGACCATGCATCGGCGATCAGATCGAGATCCGTCGCACCGGAGGACCAGCCTTCCAGCGCGAGCGTCGTACGGCGCGCCTCCTCCGGCGCGATTCGAAGCTTTCCCCGCAGGAGGACGGCGTGAATCTCACCGAGAACCTGCGGACCGACGACGATCGAACCTCGTTTCGCCAACGCCGCGAGCCAGCGCAAGGCTTCGGCCTGCTTCTCCGGAAATCGGTCGTCCCGGGCATACAGGAACACGTTCGTGTCGACGAACACGCGC
This sequence comes from Methylobacterium sp. J-092, assembly GCF_022829325.1. NCBI lineage: Bacteria > Pseudomonadati > Pseudomonadota > Alphaproteobacteria > Hyphomicrobiales > Methylobacteriaceae > Methylobacterium > Methylobacterium sp. J-092. The sequence goes on from NZ_JAKSXU010000128.1 coordinate 186,654, forward strand.
GGGTCGACGATCGCGGATCCGGCAGCGAAGGCCGGATCACTCGTCACGATAGCGCTCGTTCCTCGGCGGCGCCTTCCCGTTCTCGTCCAGAACGTGGAGCGGCGGCCCGGCGAGGAACCGCTCCAAAGCCTCCGTCTGGGTCGTCGGATGCCCGATCCGACGTTCGACGGTCTCGCTGATGAACTTCGACAGGCTCTTGCCCTCCGTCGCGGCGGCGATCCGCGCGCGACGGAGCACCGCCTCGTCCATCGTCACGGTCACGTTCTTCATCGGACGGCCTCCAACGGTCTTCGATATCGTGTCCTCGTGTTTTCGTGTCAATTCTTGGCGGCCTTCTCGCCCGGCCGCTTCACGTCGGCCCAGCCGCGGCCGACCATGGCGAGGTGGACCTTGTTCTGGAAGCTTTCGTTCTCGTTGGCCGCCAGCAGGGCCACCTCGTCGGCGATCGCCCGGCACAGGTCCTCGACCCACGGCTCCTCGGACTTCGCGAAGTCGTTGAGCACGTAGGCGTGCACCAGGGCCTTGTCGCCGGGATGGCCGATGCCGAGGCGCACCCGGCGATAGTCGTTGCCGCACTGGGCGGTGATCGAGCGCAGGCCGTTGTGCCCGGCATTCCCGCCGCCGAGCTTCACCCGGATCTTGGCCGCGGCGAGATCGAGCTCGTCGTGCAGGACGATCACGTCCGACAGCGCGATCTTGTAGAAGCGCTGCGCCTCCGAGACCGAGCGGCCGGACTCGTTCATGAAGGTCTGCGGCTTCAGCAGGATCGCGCGCTCGGCCCCGAACGTCACCTCGGCCGCCTCCCCCTGGAAGCGGCGCCGGAACGGGCTCGCCCGGTGGACCCGGGCGATCTCGTCCACCGCGAGGAACCCGATGTTGTGACGGTTGCGGGCGTAGGCTTTGCCCGGATTGCCCAGGCCCACGATGAGCCGCATGACGACTGTCTCCGACCTTCCCGAAACGACGATGCCCCGGCCTCGCGGCCGGGGCATCGTCTCGAAGCCGCGCCGCCGCGGGGCGGCGGCGCGGGAGGATCGCGCCCGCGAAGGGCTCAGTCCTCCTTCTTCTCCTCGGTGGCCTCGGCCTCTTCGGCCTCGGCTTCGACCTTCTCGGCCTCGGCTTCCGCCGACTGCGCCTCGGCGATCGCGGCCTCCTCGGCCTCGACCTCGGCGCCGAGCACGGTCGGCGGCACGACGTTGGCGATCGGGTCGGCGGCCTCGCCGGTGTAGGTGACGCCGGCCGGCAGGGTGACGTCGGAGACGTGGATCACGTCGCCGATCTGGCGGCCGGTGAGGTCGATCTCGATCCCGTCGGGGATCTGGTCGGGGGCGACCTCGACGGCCAGGGTGTGCAGCGAGATGTTGAGCGTGCCGCCCTGCTGCTTGATGCCGGGGGCCGCGTCCTCGTTGTGGAAGTGCACCGGCACCTCGACGGTGACGGTCTGGCCGGCGACGACGCGCAGGAAGTCGACGTGCATCGGCACGCCGCTGACCGGGTCGAGCTGGAAGTCGCGCGGGATCGCGCGGGTCTTCTTGCCGCCGGCGTTGATCTCGAACAGCGTGGTCTTGAAGCCGCCGGCGTAGATCAGGGTGCGGGTGCGGATGAGGTCGATGGCGATCGACTGCGGCGGCTGGCCGCCACCGTACACGACGGCGGGAACCTGGCCCTGGCGACGAACGGCCCGGGCGGCCCCCTTGCCGACCCGGTCGCGTGCCACGGCCTCAAGCGTCTTGACTGCGCTCATGGCGTGATCCTTCGATTGATGAATGGTCGGGGAAACGACGAAGGCCGCCCGAGACGGACGGCCGAACCGAAACCCCACGCGCCCGTGCCTCCAAGGGTGTCTGGCGGGCGTGGAGCGCCTATAGCGGGGTTGGGCCCCGATGGCAACGCGGAGGGCGGATCGTCCGGCGGCTCACGGCCCGATCCGGAGCCCGGACAGCACCCGCGCCCGCACGCCGTCCGGATCGGCGAAGGCCAGGCGCACCGGCAGCACCCGCACCCGCGCGGCGAAGGATTCGGGCAGGCGGACGTGGTCCTTCTCGGTGGTGGCCAATTCCGCGCCGAGGCGGCCGGCCTCCGCTGCGAGCCGCGCGAGGTCGGCGTCGCGGTAGGGATGGTGGTCGGGGAAGCTGCGGGTCGCGGCGATCTCGGCGCCGGCCTCGCGCAGCGACGCGAAGACTTTCTCGGGACGGCCGATGCCGGCGAAGGCCAGCACGCGGCGGCCGGCGACCGCGGCGCCCTCGGGGACCAGGCGGGCGCGAAGAACCGGCAGGCCGCGCGCCAGGGCCTGCGCCGCCACCGCCTCGCCGGCCGCGCCTTCGCCGGCCCTGCCCTCGCCGATCAGCACGAGGCCGCCGACATGCGGCCATTGCCGCGCCAGCGGCGCGCGCAGCGGCCCGGCGGGGAAGGCCAGCCCGTTGCCGGTGCCGACGCCGGCATCGACGACGGCGAGCGCGAGGTCCTTCGCCAGGGTCGGGTTCTGCAGGCCATCGTCCATGACGACGACGTCGGCGCCCGCCGCCACGCAGAGGCGCGCGCCGGCGACGCGGTCGCGGGCGACGACGACCGGCGCGTGGCGGGCGAGCAGCAGCGGCTCGTCGCCGACGTCGCGCCAGCCGTGGCGGGCGGGATCGACGAGGACCGGCCCGGGCAGGCGCCCGCCGTAGCCGCGGCTGAGGAAGGCGGGCGTCCGTCCGAGGTCGCGCAGCAGCGCGGCCAGGGCGATCGCGCTCGGGGTCTTGCCGGCGCCGCCGAGGGTGAAGTTGCCGAGGCACAGGACCGGGCACTCCGCCCGCGCGCCGGGCCGGTCCATGCGGGCGGCGGTGTGGCGGCCGTAGGCGCGCCCGAGCGGCGCCAGCAGACGTGCGGCCGGATGGTCCGGGCCGTCCTGCCAGAAGCGCGGCGGGCGCATCAGCCGTGGTGGAAGGCGGCGAGCTTCATCTGGGCGATGAAGGGGTCGAGCACCGCCAGCGTCCGCTCCACCGCGCCCTCGAACGGCACCAGGGCGCGCTGCCCGGCCCGGGTCATCGCGTCGATGCGGTCGGGGGCGGCCATCAGGTCGGCCAGCGTCGCGGCGAGCTCGGCGGCGTCGGCGACCGCGGCGGCGCCCCCTCCGGCATCGAGGGCGCGGTAGACCTCGGTGAAATTCTCCGTGTGCGGACCGTGCAGCACGGCGCTGCTCAGGCGCACCGGCTCAATCGGGTTCTGGCCGCCATGCGGCACCAGCGAGCCGCCGAGGAACACCAGCGGGCTCAGGCGGTAGAACAGCCCGAGCTCGCCGATCGTGTCGGCGACGTAGAGGTCGATCGACGGGTGCGGGCGCCCGCCCGCCGAGCGGCGCGCGCTGCGCAGGCCCTGCGCCGTGGCGCAGGCCGCCACCTCGCCGCCGCGATGGGGGTGGCGCGGGGCGACGATGGTCAGGAGCCGCGGAAACCGGCCCTTGAGCGCGGCATGGGCCTCGGCCGCCGCCGCGTCCTCGCCCGGATGGGTGCTCGCCGCGACCCAGACCGGGCGGTCGCCGATCATGTCGCCGAGATAGGCCACCTGCTGCGGATCGGCCGGCTGAACGGCGGCGTCGTACTTGAGGTTCCCCGCCACGCTCACCCGCGGCGCGCCGAGGCGCACGAAGCGCTCGGCGTCGTCCCGCGTCTGCGTCAGGCAGATCGCGATCCGCGCGAGCAGGGCCCGCGCCGTGCGCGGCGCGCGCGCCCAGCCCGCGTACGAGCGTTCCGACATCCGCCCGTTGACGAGCAGCAGCGGGATGGCGCGGGCATGCAGCGCCACCACCGTGTTCGGCCAGATCTCGGATTCGGCCACCAGGGCGAGGTCGGGCTGCCAATGGTCGAGGAAACGCTCGACCCAGCGCGGCGCGTCGAGCGGCATGTACTGGTGCACGGCGCCGGCCGGCAGGCGCGCGCCGATCAGCTCGGCGGCGCTGCGGGTGCCGGTGGTGACCAGCACCGAGAAGCCGCGGGCGATCATGCCCTCGACCAGGCCGACCAGCGAGAGCGATTCGCCGACCGAGGCACCGTGCATCCAGACCAGCGACCCGACCGGCCGCGCCCGCCCGGGCAGGCCGCGGCGCTCGGGCAGCCGCGTCGGGTCCTCCTTGCCCTGCCGCGCCCGCCACGCCAGCAGGCCGGCGACCGCCGGCTCGCCGAGCCACAGGCCGCCGCGATAGGCCTTGAGGGCCAAGGTGAGGGGCGGCGCCCTCATGCCCGGATCCTCATGCCGGGCTCCTCATGCCGCCTCGGCGCGCGGCGCGGCGGCGGCGGCCCCGAGCCAGTTGTCCCCGACCCGGTCGAGGCGGCCGACGAGGGTGTAGGCGCGGTCGTGGACCCGGTTCATCTCGGCCTCGAGGCGGGCGCGCAGGGCCTCGAACGTCTCCGGGTCGGGATCGCGCGGCACGAAGACCGCCTCGCCGAACACCACCGCGCCGCGGCCGAACGGCAGCCCGAGGCAGGCGCGGTCCCAGCTGCCGAAGCGGATGTGGCGGCTCGTCACCACCGCCACCGGCACGATCGGCCGGCCGGAGAAGCGCGCCAGGGTGAGGATGCCGGCATCGGCCCGGCGCGAGACCTTCGGAACGTCGGCCGAGAAGGCGACGATCTCGCCGTTCTTCAGGGCCCGGATCATCGCGCGCAGGCCCTCGGCGCCGCCCTTGGCCTTGGCGTCCTTGACCACGCGGCCGCGGGCGCCGGAGGCGCGGATCACCCGCACGCCCATCCGCTCCAGGGCGATGGTGTTGATGTTGCCGTCGGGATTCTTCGAGATGATCGTCGCGACCCGGTCCACCGGCCGCCCGGCGAACGACACCATGATGTGCTGGCCGTGCCACATCCCGGCGATGAACGGCGACATCCCGTCGAGCCAGGGATCGGCGCCGGCGGGCTCGACGGTGAAGCGGTTGGTGCGGCGCACGAGCGTGAGATAGCCGGCCGCGAGCCGTCCCAGGGCGCCCTGCACGGCCGGATGGCGGATGACGCGCTTGCCCAGGCTCATCGTGCCGAAGCCCGGCGCACCCGGCCCCGTGCGGACGGGCCGCGATCGCCGGGCGAGGCCGCGCAATGCTGCGGCACGCGAACGGCGGGAACGGTCGGCGTGGGATTCATGTCTCGCTTTCCGAGGCTCGGCCGGGCTTGCGCGGGGGCGCGACGGCCGGAGGGCGGCAAGGCGCCGACCGCGCCTGGCGACGGGTCGGGCAGTTCGGACGCGACAGCGGGACGGCACCGTCCTGCGCCGCCCGGTGGCTGTCTAGACCCGTCGCCTCGGCCCGCGCAACCGAGACCGGGCGTTCCGGGGCGGCCGATCGCTGCGCGGCGTGCCCGAAAACACCTCGAAACCGCGCGAAACGGGTTGTTTGGATCAATTCCAATGTGTAGCTTGGAATCGATCTAAATAGGATATCGATCATGGACGCGACCCTCGTCGTCGACCCCCATACCCCGCAACCCCACGACGACGCCCACCGCGCCTTCGTGCTCGCCTACGTCCAGCCGGGGCTCGCCGGGCTGATCGACGGATCGGTCTCGACGCTGGCCCCGATCTTCGCCGCCGCCTTCGCCACGCACAGCAACGGCGCGACCTTCCTCGTCGGGCTCGCGGCCTCGCTCGGGGCCGGGATCAGCATGGGCTTCACCGAGGCGCTCTCGGACGACGGCCGCGTCACCGGGCGCGGGAGCCCGTGGATGCGCGGCCTGGTCTGCGGCGCGATGACGGCGCTCGGCGGGCTCGGCCACACCCTGCCCTACGCGATCCCGAGCCACTGGCCGAACGCCTTCGCGCTCGCGACCGGCCTCGCGGTGCTGGTGGTGGCGATCGAGCTGCTCGCCATCGCCGCGATCCGCACCCGCTACATGGCGACCCCGTTCGGCCGCGCGGTGCTGCAGATCGTGCTCGGCGGCGCGCTGGTGCTGGCGGTGGGGGTGCTGATCGGCAGCGCCTGAGCGCGTCGCCCGATCCGACGGGGCGCCGGCCGCCACCATTTCGTCGCAGGCGATCCGAATCGGGAAACTGGGCGGTTCGGCCGCGCGATACCGGGTCATGTGGTATCTCTACGGACTGACCGTCCTCGCCGGCCTCGCGAACGCGATCCAGCCCGGGCAGAACGCGACCCTCTCGAAGACCTTCGGCCTGCCGGTCACGGCGGCCGTGGTGATCCTCTTCGTCAGCACGGCCTTCATGCTGCTGGGCGGCCTGGCATTCGGCAAGCTCGCCGTGCCGAGCTGGGAGCAGGTCGCGGCGGTGCCCTGGTGGGGCTGGCTCGGCGGCTGCCTCAGCGTCCTGCTGATCCTGGCCCAGCTCTACGCCGCGCCCGCGATCGGCGCCGCGTCGTTCCTCGGCCTCATCGTGACGGTCGGCGTCGTCGCCTCGATCGTGCTCGACAACTACGGCTGGGTCGGGTTCGAGGTCCATCCGGCCAGCCTGTGGCGCGTGCTCGGGGCAGCCCTGATGATCGTCGGCGTCGGGATGGTCGCCTTCACATGAACCCTGATCGTCGCGCGGCATGAACCTCGATCGTCGCGCGGCGTGCGGCACGCGCCGGCTCGCTTGACGCGGCCGGCCTCAACCGCGATGCGGTCCCCCGTGTCCTTCCGCCTCGCCCACCTCACCGACCCGCATGTCGGCCCCCTGCCGCGGCCGCGCCTGCGCCAGCTCTTCGGCAAGCGCGCGACGGGCTACGCCAACTGGCGCCGCGGGCGCTCGCGCAGCCACGACATGGACGTGCTCGGCGCGCTCGTCGCCGATCTGAAGCTGCAGGCGCCCGACCACGTCGCCTGCACCGGCGACCTGTGCAACATCGGCCTGCCGAGCGAGTGGGACACCGCGCGCATCTTCCTGGAAGCGCTCGGCACGCCCGAGGCGGTCAGCTTCGTGCCGGGAAACCACGACGCCTACGTGCGCGGCTCCCTCGAGGGCCTGCTCGCGGCCTGCGGTGCCTGGACCGCCGACGACGCCGGCGGCAGCGGCACGTTTCCCTATCTGCGCCGGCGCGGGCCGCTGGCTCTGGTCGGCTTGTCGAGCGCGATCCCGACGGTGCCGTTCGTCGCCACCGGCCGGCTCGGGCCGCGCCAGATCGCGGCGGCCGAATCGCTCCTGCGCACGCTGGCGACCGACCCGTCGCGGCCGGCGCGCGTCGTGATGATCCACCACCCGCCCCATCCCGGCGGCGCGAGCCCGGGACGCGACCTGCGCGATGCCGCGGCCTTCAGCGCGATGCTCGGCCGCGTCGGCGCCGACCTCGTCCTGCACGGGCACAACCACGTGGCGAGCGTCGCCCACGTGGCGGGGCCGGGCGGGCGGGCGATCCCGGTGGTCGGCGGCGCATCCGCCTCGGCGCGGCCCGGCGCGCAGGCCGGCGGGCACGGGTCGGAGGCCGCCCGGCGGGCAGCCTACATCCTGTACGCGTTCTCGGAGAGCGGGGGGCGCCACGTCGTCTCGGCGGCGCAGCGCGGGATCGGAGCGGGCGGAACCGTGATGGATCTCGGCCCGCTCGCGCTGGGCTGACGTTCGGCTCAGGCGGTGGCGGCGAGAAGCCCGGAACGCCGGCGGTCGCCGATGCTGGCCTCGTAGCGTTCGGCCTGGAGGCGCGTGAGGCCGGAGATCAGGGCGGTGGACCCACGATAGACCGTATAGGTGCCGTCCTGGGTAGGCTTGACGCGAATCGTCTCGGACATGGGGACCATCCTGTGCTGCGTTGACCGAATCGTTAGCCGTCGCTCTTCTTCCGCGGTGATTCTCCGATCCTGTAATGATGCCCGACGTTACCGCTTCGGCTTCCGCGCGCAAGGGCGGCGCGGCGCGGATACGTAAGTAATTTTGCATTCGATCGGCATGGAGCACGGGACGACGCGCGGGCGGCGCGCTTCGCACCGTGGCGGCAAGCGGGAGGCACGAACGAAAAGCCCGCCGGCTTTCGCCGACGGGCCGGTGGCAGGGGCCACGTTCCCGGGTTCGAGGGTGCTGTCCGGCGCGCGTCCCGCGGCGCTCGGGGCCGCGGGGTCGGGCGCCTAAAACCCTCCCGAAAACCTCTATCCCTGTCGATGGACGCTCGGCGGATCGTCCTGGTCACCGGCACCGGTGTCGGCGGAATGGACGTGGGTGGGGCTTGCATGCATGGCAGACCTCCTCTTCGTCTCGCTCCGGCGACGGAGCCTCGCATCGGGGGGCCGCGTCGCCACGAGGAGAGGCTAGACCCGCCCGGCCCACGCTGGCAAGGGGCGTTTTCGAGGATTCGCCAGCCGGCTCGCCGGACCCGGCTCAGGCCCGGGCGGGGCTCCGCGCGGACGGGAGCCCGAGGATCGCGGCGCCGACCAGGCCGGAGAGCAGGGAGCCGGCGAGCACCCCGAGCTTCACCTCCGTCTCGTGGGCGGCATCGGAGAAGGCGAGCGCGCCGATGAACAGGCTCATGGTGAAGCCGATGCCGCACAGCACGGCGACGCCGTAGACCTGGACCCAGCTCGCCCCGCCGGGCCGGCGCGCGAGGCCGAGCGCCACCGCGAGGCGAAGGGCGGCGAACACGCCGGCCTGCTTGCCGAGGAACAGCCCGAACGCGACGCCCAGCGTCACCGGGTCGAGGAAGGCGGTGGGCGACAGGCCGCGCAGCGGCACCCCGGCATTGGCGAAGCCGAACAGCGGCACGATCCCGAAGGCGACGAAAGGCGTGATTGCGTGCTCCAGCCGGTGCAGCGGCGAGGTCGCGTCCTCCGGCCGGCCCGGGCTCACGCGGATCGGGATGGTCAGCGCCAGCAGCACGCCCGCCACCGTGGCGTGGACGCCCGAGCGCAGCACCAGCACCCAGAGCACGAGGCCGAGCAGCAGGTAGGGCGCGAGCGCGACGACGCCGAAGCGGTTCAGGCCGACGAGGAGCGCCAGCACCACGGCCGCGAGCCCGAGCATCGTCGGGTCGAGGCCGCCGGTATAGGCCAGCGCGATGATCAGCACGGCGCCGAGGTCGTCGACGATCGCCACCGCGCCGAGCAGGATCTTGAGCGAGACCGGCGCCCGCCGGCCGAGCAGCGCCAGCACGCCGAGCGCGAAGGCGATGTCGGTCGCCGCCGGGATCGCCCAGCCCCGCGCGGTCCCGGCGCCGGCATTGAAGGCGAGGTAGACCAGGGCCGGCACCACCATCCCGCCGAGCGCCGCGATGCCGGGCAGCGCCCGGTCGGGCCAGGTCCGCAACGCGCCGTCCAGCGCCTCGCGCTTGATCTCGAGGCCGACGAGCAGGAAGAACACCGCCATCAGGCCGTCGTTGATCCAGTGCTGGATGCTCAACGGGCCGAGCGGCGCGTGCAGCGCCTGGGCGTAGGTCCCGGCGAGCCCGGTATTGGCGACGACGAGGGCGCAGGCGGCGGCCGCCATCAGCACGAGGCCGCCGGCCGCCTCGCTCGCGAGCGCGGCGCGGATCGCGGAACGGGGGCGCGGCTTCGTCATGGCGCCGGGGGTGCCCGGGTTTGCGCCCACGGGCAAGCCCTGCCGGTGGCGGTCCGGGCTCGGGACGTCTATGCGGGCACCGATGACGCAAGGACGCGCGATGACCGCCACGACGACACCGGACCACCCGGCCCTGAACCGCAAGGCTGTCGGCGCCGTGGTCCTCGGCAACGCGCTCGAGTTCTACGACTTCACGCTCTACGCCTTCTTCGCCGTGCCGATCGGCGCGGCGTTCTTCCCGTCCGACAACGCCACCGACAGCCTGCTCGCCTCGCTCGCCCTGTTCGGCATGGGCTACGTGATGCGGCCGATCGGCGGCATCGTGATCGGCGCCTTCGCCGACCGGGCCGGGCGCAAGCCCGCCATGCTGATCACCATCGCGCTGATGGCGGTCGGCATGCTGATGCTGGCGCTGGCGCCGTCCTACGCGACGCTCGGCGGCTGGGCGCAGGTGATCGTCATCGTCGGGCGGCTGATCCAGGGGCTGGCGCTCGGCGGCGAGGTCGGCCCCTCCACCGCCTACCTGCTGGAGGCGGCGCCCCCGAGGCACCGCGGCTTCGTGGCGAGCTGGCAGATCGCGAGCCAGGGCTGCGCCGCCCTGTTCGCCGGCATCGTCGCGACGGGGCTCACCATCGTCCTCGGCGAGGCGGCGATGGCGGATTGGGGCTGGCGCGTCATGTTCCTGCTCGGCATCGGCGTCGTGCCGGTCGGCCTCGTGATCCGCAGCCACCTGCCCGAGACCGCGGGCGAGGGCGAGGATCCGGCGGCGGCCGCCTCCACCGGCGCGGTGGTGGTGCGGCTGCTGCGCGAGCACGGGCGCCTGCTGCTCCTGACCTTCGTCGTCATCGCCGCCTCGACCGTCTCGAACGCCATTGGCACCAACATGCCGGTCTACGCGCACGCCACCCTGGGGCTCACCGAGACGGTGTCGACGGCGGTGCCGATCGCCCTCGGCCTCGCCTCGGTGGTGTTCCCGCTGCTGGGCGGCTGGCTCGCCGACCGGTTCGGGCGGCGCCCGGTGCTGGTGTGGCCGCGGGCCGCGATCGTGGTGCTGGCGGTGCCGGCCTTCTGGTGGCTGGCGCAGGCGCCGACCGCGGCCTCGGTCTACGCGGTGACGCTCCTGATGTCGGCGCTGTCCTCGATCAACGCGGCGGCGATCATCGTCGCGATCCCCGAATCGCTGCCGCGGGCGGTGCGCAGCGCCGGGCTCTCGATCGTCTACGCCTTCTCGGTCTCGATCTTCGGCGGCAGCACGAACTACGTCGTCAACAAGCTGATCGCGATCACCGGCGACCGGCTGGCGCCGGCCTACTACCTCGTCGCGTTCAGCGTGCTCGGCACGATCGCCGCCTGGATGATGCACGAGACCCGCGGGCGCGACCTCGACGCCGACACCGAGGCGTGAGGCGCGCCGAACCGACGCCGCGCCGTCAGGGCCTGTCGTGAGATCGCATCGTCCTCACGCGAGCCGGAATCCGCCGCGCGCGACGAGGCTTTAATGCAGGTTCGAGCCGTCCTGCGCGGTGGCGGAGGCCCGGACGAGCTCGCGGCCGACCTCGTGCAGGGCGACCTCGACCGCGGCCAGCGCGCAGGTGCCGCCGCCCTGCATGATCAGCGCGTGCGCGGTGATCAGGTGGTCGGCGACCAGCTCCAAGACCGAGCGCGGCTCGGAATCCGCCACCGGCGACGGCAGGGTGAAGCGGCCGAGCGACCCGGTCGCCGTGCTCTTGGGCGGCGGCGACGCGAGCCGGCTGATGGAGCCGAAGAAGCCGAGGAAGGTCCGCTCGGGCGGCCCGAAGGACGGCACCGCGCCGGCCACGACCCAGGTCGCCCGCCCGTCCGGCGACAGCAGGCGATAGCGCACCGTGAACTCGCTGCGGGCGACGCTCGCCTCGGCGACCACGGTCCGCACGACGGCGAGGTCGTCCGGATGGATGACCTTGCTCCATCCCTGTTGCGATACGTCTTCGATCTGCTGACCGGTCAGAACAGTCCATTCATCACTGAGATAGACCACCTTTCCGGCTGCATCCGTTACGAAGATCATGGCCCAACCTCGGCTATAGCCGAGCTATGGCGCAGGGTCCGGCCTCAGGCAATCGGGCATCGCGGCAAATCATCCGCCGGCCCCCGGCTTCGCGCCTTGCCTTAAAGTCCAATGGACAGCGCGCCCGCGCTCCGAAGCGGGCTCAGGACGTGCGCCCGAGGGCCGCCCGGATCAGCGCGAGCCCGTCCGGGCTCGACCATTCGGCCGGCCCCTTCATCACGCCGATGGTGCAGCCGGCGGGGTCGACCAGCAGGGTCGTCGGCAGGCCGGGCGAGCCGGTGTCGCGCTGCACCGCCGGCAGCACGCGCCCGCCGGGATCGGCGTAGTAGGCCAGCCGCGCGATGCCGTTGTCCCGCATCCAGACCGGCGGCCTGTCGAGGTTGCGCGTGTCGAGGTTGATCGCGACCACCGCGAAATCCTTGCCGCCGAGCGCGGCCTCGAGCCGGTCGAGGGCCGGCATCTCGGCCTTGCACGGCGCGCACCACGTCGCCCACAGGTTCAGGAGGACGAGGCGGCCGCGGAAATCCGAGAGCCGCAGGTCGGCCTCCCCTCCCCCGTCCTTCGCCGCTTTGCCCGGCCCCTTGAACGCGATGTCGGGTGCCGGCCGGGCCTTCTCGGGCGCCTGCATCGCCACGACGTCCCCGCGGGCGGCGGCGTCGACCCGGGCCACCGCGGCGGCCGAGGCGGCACAGGGCGCGGGGGCGTTGCCGGGCCCCGCACCGGTCCCGTATAGGGCGAGGCCGGCGGCCAAGGCGGTGACGAGGCCGGCGCCGATCGCGGCGCCCATCAATCGTCCAGGCATCATCGTTGCGTACCCCAGAGCATTTTCGAGCGCGGCGGATGCCGGCGCGCGTGAAGAGAATGCGACCACACGAGAGGCGGGCGCATTCCCCGTGATCGCGGGATCACGGGGAATGCTCGAGCGCGAGCGGAAGGATCGGGAAGACCATGAGCAACCGGATGTGGGGCGGACGCTTCGCGAGCGGCCCCGCCGAGATCATGGAGGAGATCAACGCCTCCATCGGATTCGACAAGCGCCTCGCCCCCCAGGACATCCGCGGCTCGCTGGCGCATGTCGCGATGCTGGGCGCCCAGGGCATCCTGCCGGCCGACGATGTGGCAGCCATCGAGGGCGGCCTCAAGGCCGTGCAGGCGGAGATCGAGTCCGGCGGCTTCGTGTTCAAGCGCGAGCTCGAGGACATCCACATGTCGGTCGAGAGCCGGCTGACCGAGATCGTCGGCCCGGCCGCCGGGCGCCTGCACACCGCGCGCTCGCGCAACGACCAGGTCGCCACCGACATGAAGCTGTGGGTGCGCGACACCCTCGACAACCTCGACGCGCAGGCCGCCGGGCTGCAGCGGGCGCTGGCGGAGAAGGCGCTGGCCCATGCCGGCACGGTGATGCCGGGCTTCACCCACCTGCAATCGGCCCAGCCGGTCACCTTCGGGCACCATTGCCTCGCCTATGTCGAGATGCTGGCGCGCGACCGCGGCCGTTTTCGCGATGCGCGCGCCCGGCTCAACGAGTGCCCGCTGGGCGCGGCCGCGCTCGCCGGCACCTCGTTCCCGATCGACCGGCACGCCACGGCCGCGGCGCTGGGCTTCGACCGCCCGACGGCGAACTCGCTCGACTCCGTCGCCGACCGCGACTTCGCCCTCGAATCGCTCTCGGCCGCCTCGATCTGCGCGATCCACCTCTCGCGCTTCGCCGAGGAGCTGGTGGTGTGGACCTCGGCGCAGTTCGACTTCGTCAAGCTGTCGGACGGGTACACCACCGGCTCGTCGATCATGCCGCAGAAGCGCAACCCCGACGCGGCGGAGCTGGTGCGGGCCAAGAGCGGGCGCATCGTCGGCGCGCTGATGGGCCTGCTCACGGTGATGAAGGGCCTGCCGCTGGCCTATTCGAAGGACATGCAGGAGGACAAGGAGGGCACCTTCGACGCGCTGCAGGCGCTGTCGCTGTGCCTGGCCGCGATGACCGGCATGGTCCGCGACCTCGAGCCGAACGCGGAGGTCCTCGCGCGGGCCGCGGGCTCCGGCTACAGCACCGCGACCGACCTCGCCGACTGGCTGGTGCGCGAGCTCGGGCTGCCGTTCCGCCAGGCGCACCACGTCACCGGCCGCCTCGTCGGCATGGCCTCGGCCAAGGGCGTCGGGCTGGAGGCGCTGTCGCTGCCCGAGATGCAGGAGGCGGAGCCGCAGATCACGCAAGCGGTCTACGCGGTGCTGGGCGTCGCGAACTCGGTGGCGAGCCGGGTCAGCTTCGGCGGCACCGCCCCGGCCAACGTCCGCGCGCAGGCCGAGGGCTGGCTCGCGCGGCTCGCGGAGCCGGCTGCCTGAAAATGGTGCACAGCAACCGAAAGCCGCCTGGCGCGTTCACGGTCTAGCTAGGTAAGCCCTGCTACAGCGGCGCAAGCGCATCGGAGACCGCGAGCATGCCCGTCGAGAGTTGGACGAAGCCGGAAGAGACCCCGGCACTCGCCGCCACCGCCACCGCGATGATCGACGCGGCCCTCGTCGGCTCCGGCCTCGCGCGCGACGCCTACTGGGCCGCCGTGCGCAAGGGCTACAACACGCCCTACAACGATCCCCAGCCCAAGCCGGCCCCCGCGCCGACCGCGCCGCAACCCCCGGTTCGGATCGACCTCGGCGAGGCGCCGGCTCTGCCGGTCGCGGCGATGGCGGCCCAGAACGCCGCCACTGAGATCCACGCCGGCTGACGGCGCCGGGCGGCGCCGATCCGGGCGGCCCGAGACCCCATCTTGCCGAAGCGGCGCGCAGGCTTCATGACTCCCGCGTCCGGTGCCGGTGTCGCGCCGACCGAGCCCTCGGCGCGCCCGGCGCGCCGGCCAGCCGACCGGGAAGTGACGATGCGTTCAGCCCTCTGCCTGCTCCCGCTCGGCGCGCTCGCGCTGACGTGCCTGCTGCCCGCCGGCAGCGCACCGACGGTTGCGCGGCTGCTCGGGATCTCGGCGGCCTCGGCGCAGGACGCGGAGGCGCCGGCCGCCGCCTCCCACCGCCGCCGCCGGGGCGGCCGCGAGCGGACGCCGAAGGAAGCGCCGACGCCGCCCGGCATGCAGCAGGCGACGCCGGTGGCGATCTTCGGCGACTGGAACGTGTTCGCCAGCGGCCAGGGCAAGACCCGCCTGTGCTACGCCATCGCCCAGCCGCAGACCCGCTCGCCGGCGACGCTCAAGCGCGACACCGCCTACCTGTTCGTCACCGTGCGCAAGGGCGAGAACGTCCAGAACGAGATCGCGGTGATGCTCGGCTTCCCGTCCAAGCCCGCGGCCGCACAGGCCAGGCCCGGTGCCGCCGCCGCCCCGAGCGACCCGGCGATCACCCTGGGCAGCGCCCGCTACGGCCTCGTGGTGAAGGACGGCAACGCCTGGCTCCAGAACCCCTCGGAGGAGGCCCGCGTCGTCTCCGAGATGAGCGGCCGGGTGCCCAAGCTCTTGGTCAAGACCATCTCGATGCGCGGCCGGCCGACCAGCGACGAGTACGCGCTGGCCGGCTTCGGCGAGGCGATGAAGCGCACCCGCGAGGAGTGCAAGTAAGGGGGGATCCTCCCTCCCCCCCTGAAGCGGGGAGGGAGAGAAGGGTAGCCCCCCTCAGACCGCGGCCGGCCTGCCCCCGCCCGGTCGGGCGCCCGACACCCGGGTGCGGGCTCGGAACCGCTCGCGGGCGGCGCGGGCGGCCTGCTCGGTGCTGCGGAACACCGTGCCGTCGAGCTCGTCGAAGGCACGGGCCGAGGAGAAGAACCGCACCCCGCCGGGCTCGGGCACGGCGATGCCGGCGGCGATCTCGCCCACCTCGATGATCCGGGTCGGCGGCGGCTCCGCGTGCAGGCGGTTGCGGGCGCGCTGGGTCAGGTGGTCGGCGAACAGGTCGTGCGTCGGGGCGGCCTGCGCGGCCGGATGAAGCTGTGGCATGACGGATGTCTCCCGGGGCCGGTCGCGATGCCGGCGGTGCTGGGCGGTCGGATCGTCTGTCGGCGCGCGAACGTCAGCCGCGACAGCAACCACGAGGCCGGCGCATACGCGCGCCGTGCACGGGGAGAGCGGGGGTCGAGGGGTATCGGATCACGGTAGGAGTCCTCCTGACGTTGAAGGACCGCAGGACGGCGTCGTCCGGCAGTGCTTTAGCGTTTGATGACGCGGCGCAAGCGATGCTCCTCAAATCACCGCGGTCGGCGATGCTTGGCATCGCCCGACCTCGCTAAGATGGAGATTTGCCGGCGCGGCGTCAAAGGAAGCCGTTTCCGTTTTTTTGCAGTTTTCGGACACAAACCCGCGCCGCCGTCCCGGGCGGCAGCCCGATCCTGCCTCAGCCCTGCGCGCCGATCGCCGCCAGGCTCGCGGCGAGGTCGCGGTGGTCGCGATAGACCCGCGCGGCCCCGGCCGCGAGCAGGTCGGCCCCGTCGCGGTCGTGGCCCCAATGGCCGCCGCCGGTGAAGCCGAGCACCCGCATCCCGGCCGCCCGCGCGGCGGTGACGCCGGGCACGCTGTCCTCGATCACCAGGCAGGCGTCGGGCGAGACCCCCATCCGGGCGGCGGCGTGCAGGAACAGGTCGGGAAACGGCTTGCCGCGGGCGACCTCGACCGCCGAGTAGATCCGCCCGTCGAACAGCGGCAGCAGGCCGGTGAGGCCGAGCGAGTGGCGCAGCCGCACGGGATCGCTGCTCGAGGCGACGCAGGTCGGCAGCGAGAGGGCGGCCACCGCCTCGGCGATCCCGGCCATGGCGCGCAGCTCCGCGTCGAAGATCGCCAGGGTCTCGGCCTTCACCGCCGCGACGAACCCATCGGGCGCCGTGACGCCGTAGTCGCGCGCGACGTGGCCCATGATCGAGGCCATGGAGGTGCCGGCGAAGCGCGCCCGCACGGTCTCGACGTCGATCGCGACGCCGATGCGGTTGAGCCCGGCGGTGAGGCAGGCGAGGCTCAGGGGCTCGCTGTCCACCAGAACGCCGTCGCAATCGAAGATGACGAGGGCCGGCGGCACCGGGGCCTGTACGCGGATGGTCACGGGTGGTCGGTTCCTGTCGCCGGGGCCGCCCCTGTGGCACGGCGGGCGCGGGCGCGGCAACCGCTTGCGCGGCGGGGGCGGGGCTCGTACGCCCTCCGGACCGGCCGACGCGCGTGCTCCCGAGACCCGACGATGTTCCGTTTCCTCCTGCGCCTCCTCGGCTTCGTGCTGCTGGCCGGCGGCTTCGTGGCCCTGGTCTACGACGGCGCCCGCTCGGTCGCCAACAACGGCCTGCGGATCACACCGCTGAGCGAATTGCTGTTCACGCTGTTCAAGGACAAGGCGAGCGCGCTCCAGGCCACGGTCGAGGGCGTGGCGCCGTGGCTGTGGAACCTCGCGGTGCTGCCGCTCACCCTGGCGCCGGCCTCGCTGCTCGGCCTCGGCCTCGGCGCGGTGCTGCTCTGGCTCGGGCAGCCGGCGCGCGAGCCGATCGGGTTCCTCACGCGCTCCTGAGGCGACCGGCCGCTTCATCAACCGGGCGGGCGACCCCATATACGGGTTTGACGCGAACCCGCCGCCCGAAGGATGCCCGATGCTGCAGATGTTCCGCAAGAAGGCCGAGATGCCGAGCCCGGCCGACGCGCTGCCCGGCCGCCCCGATCCGCTGCCGACCGCCGAGACCCACTTCGTCAACGGCAACCCGCTCAAGGGCCCGTACCCGCCGGGCACCGAGATGATCGGCCTCGGCTTCGGCTGCTTCTGGGGCGCGGAGCGCAAGTTCTGGCAGCTGCCCGCGGGCGTGTTCGTCACGGCGGTGGGCTACCAGGGCGGGTACACCCCGAACCCGACCTACGAGGAGGTCTGCTCCGGCCGCACCGGGCACAACGAGGTCGTGCTGGTCGCCTTCGATCCGGCGGTGCTGCCGCTCGAATCCGTGCTCAAGACCTTTTTCGAGAGCCACGACCCGACGCAAGGGTACCGCCAGGGCAACGACGTCGGCACGCAGTACCGGTCCGGCATCTACCTCACCGATCCCGCGCAGGAGGCGACGGCCAAGGCCGTGCGCTCGGCCTACGCCGCCGCGCTGAAGGCCCGCGGCTTCCCGGACGTCACCACCGAGATCGTCTCCGGCCAGATCTTCTACTTCGCCGAGGCCTACCACCAGCAGTACCTGGCCAAGAACCCGGCCGGCTATTGCGGCCTCGGCGGCACGGGCGTCGCCTGCCCGATCGGGACCGGCGTGGCGGCCTAGCCTCCCGCAAACGCTAGCGGCCGAACGCGGACCGCGCATCGCGTTCGGCTCCGGTCGCCGCCGACCCCGCCTCGCAGGGCCGCGGCCGCGAGGCGGGCGCTCCGCCAAGCCGGCGTCCTCGGGCGACGAAGCCTTGCGTTGACGATGCCGCGCGGACCTTCGCCCGACGGCCGGGCTCCCCGATCGAGGACGACCGCTCCGGCGTTCGATCGGACCTCGGGCTCGATGTGCGTCTCTGGTCGGATCCGGTTCGCCTTCCTGCCTGCCTCGAGAATCCCGCCTCAGGTGTCTTGCGCCGATCCACGGCGGATCCTGCCGATCGTCGAGCCTCCGCGGAGCACCCGTCGCGTCGCCGGCCGGCCTTTAACCAAGCCCTTCGAAGCGGCTTGTCGAGACTCGGACCGCCTGCAATCGTCGCCGCGCCCTGCATCCGAGGGCGAACGCGATCGATGCCGTCATGCGCCGCCTCCACTGCATCGATTCGATCCGCGGCTTAGCCGCCTTGGCGGTGATCTACGCCCATACCGTCGAATTCGGTCTCAGGGCTCAGCTCGGGCCGTCTCCGCTGGAGCGAGACCTGCTCGGGCACCTGACCGCGTATCTCGACGTCGGCAAGATCGCGGTCACGCTGTTCTTCGCCGTCTCCGGCTTCGTCGTCCCGTTCTCGCTCTTCAAGCCGAGCCGCCGACCGGTCCTGGCCTTCGCCGTCTCGCGGTTCTTCCGCCTCTATCCCGCCTACTGGCTCTCGATCCCGTGCGGCCTGCTCGTCCTGTTCGTGTGGGCCGGCCGCGACGTGCCGAACCTGCTCGTGCCGGCCAACATGACCATGCTGCAGCAGTTCCTCGGCGTGGAGAACATCATCGGCCTGTATTGGACGCTCCAGATCGAGCTGATCTTCTACGCCATCTGCGTGGGCCTGTTCGTCATCGGTCGCCTCGACGACCGCACGGGTGCCGTGGTCTGCGCGCTCTCGCTCATCGCGGCCGCCGTCGTCCTGGCCGGCCTGCGCTTCCATCTGGAACGCAAGTTCCCCGTGGCGGTGCCGCTCTCGCTCGCCGTGATGTTCTGGGGCCTGTGCCTGCGCTACCATGTCTTCGAGCAGCGGGCGGGCTGGGGCTCCGCATCGGCCCTGGTGACGGCGGCGCTGATCCTCGCCGTGCCACTGGTGTCCGTGCTCGCCTACAATCGCGACATGGGTTTTCACGAGAGCTGGGTGAAGTACGTCATCACCTACTGGCTGGCGATGGCGCTCTTCGCGCTCCTCGGCGTGAAGGTCAGGATCGAAGGACGGGTCTTCGTCGGCCTCGGTGCGATCAGCTATTCGATCTACCTGTTCGGGCCCGTGGTCCAGGTCGTGCTCGAGCACGCGCTGGCGGGATACGAGCCGGTCGTCCCGGTCCACGTCTTCGCCGCGGCGACCGCGCTCGTGACCGTCGGCGTCGCGACGCTGATGTATCGATGGATCGAGAGGCCGGCGATCGCGCTGGGCCGCCACGTCGTGCACCGGTTCGGCGACCGACCCCGCCTCGGGGAATCGGCGGTCGCCGTTGCGGCCGCCCCGAACCGTCGGCTTGCCGGCTAGCACCCTTTTTGCGATCCTCGTATCACGGAACGAGCACCGGCTCATGGCGTGGTCGCATTGTCGTCACGCGAGGCGGTATCCGCCACGCTCGACCCTGCTTCAGGACGTCCGCTCCACCGCGATCGCCGTCGCCTCGCCGCCGCCGATGCAGAGCGCCGCGATGCCGCGACGGCCTCCGGTGCGGGCGAGCGCAGCCAGCAGCGTCACCACGATGCGGGCGCCCGAGGCGCCGATCGGGTGGCCGAGGGCGCAGGCGCCGCCGTGGACGTTGACGCGGTCGGGCTGCAGGTCGAGGTCGCGCATGGCGGCCATGGCCACCACCGCGAAGGCCTCGTTGATCTCGTAGAGGTCGACGTCGCCGGCCCGCCAGCCGACCTTGTCGAGCAGCTTGCCGATCGCGCCGATCGGCGCGGTCGAGAACCAGGCCGGCGCCGCGGCGTGGCTCGCGTGCCCGCGGACGATGCCCAGCGGCGCGACGCCGCCGCGCTCGGCCTGTGACCGGCGCATCAGCACCAGGGCCGCCGCCCCGTCCGAGATCGACGAGGCGTTGGCCGCCGTCACCGTGCCGTCGGGCCGGAAGGCGGGCTTGAGGGTCGGGATCTTCTCGGGCCGGGCCCGGCGCGGGCCCTCGTCGGTCGCGGCCCCGCCGACGGGGACGATCTCGTCGGCGAAGGCGCCCTCCGCCGTCGCGCGGGTGGCGCGGGCCAGCGATTCGAGGGCGTAGGCGTCCTGCGCCTCCCGCGTGAACTGGTAGGCTTGCGCGGTGTCCTCGGCGAAGGTGCCCATCAGGCGGCCGCGATCGTAGGCGTCCTCCAGCCCGTCCAGGAACATGTGGTCGAGCATGCGCCCGTGGCCGAGGCGCTGGCCGCCCCGCGCCTTGTCGAGGAGGTAGGGCGCGTTCGACATCGATTCCATGCCGCCCGCCACCACGGTCCCGGCCGAGCCCGCCGCGATCATGTCGTGGCCGAGCATCAGCGCCTTCATGCCCGAGCCGCAGACCTTGTTCAGGGTCGCGCACGGGGTCGCCTCGGACAGGCCGGCCCCGAGCGCCGCCTGGCGCGCCGGCGCCTGGCCGAGGCCCGCCGGCAGGACGCAGCCCATCACCACCTCGGACACGCCGTCGGCGGGAAGCCCGGCCCGCGCCACCGCCGCGCGGATCGCCGCGGCGCCGAGCTCCGGGGCCGCCACCCGCGCCAGCTCCCCCTGGAACGCGCCCATCGGCGTGCGCGCCGCCCCCGCGATCACGATCGGATCGGACATCGTCGCCTCCCGTGCCGGCCTTCGCCTGATGCGGCCATTCCAGTCCGGCGGCGGTGGGATGTCCAGCCTGGGTGGTGCGGCGGGCTTGCGCTGCCCACCGCGCCGGCCGTCATGCGTCCGCGTCGCGGCCGGAAACAACGCAGGTCCCCTCTCCCGTGCGGGAGAGGGGGCCGGTCGGCGCCTCGAACGATCTGTCCGGGTCGCCGCAGCGAAGGACGGGAAAACGAAAAGGCCGGCTCCCTTCCGGGAACCGGCCTCGCGATTCGCGACGGGCGGAGCGAATCAGCGGGCGGGGCCGCCCGAGGTGGCGCCGGCGTTGGGGGCCATCTTGTTGGTCTGGTCGGCGTTGCCGCCCTTGGCGGAGTCGACGGCACCGGCGCCGGGGGTCGCGCCCATCTCGCCGGCCGGGCGGGTGGCGGTGCTGCCGGTGGTCATCGCGCCGCCGGCGCCGGGTGCCGTGTCGCGCGGGCCGCCGGTGGTCTGGCCGGCCTGGGGCATGGCGCGCGAGGGCTGGCCGACGTTGCCGGCATCCTGGGCGAGGGCGGGGCCGGAGATCAGGGCGCCGACGAGGGCGAGGGATGCGAGGCGCATGGAGATCCGTTTCGATGGCGTGCGATGGGACCGAGCAACGGGCGGCGGGCGCTTCCGTTCCGGTTCCCCCGGCCGACGCCCCGCATCGAATCCGGATGATCCCCGCGGGATCCTGGATTCGGGCCCGGCTCGAGCCCGCGCGGGCCTGCCGAAGACCGGTTTCGCGCCGATCCGCCGCGACGAGATCAGGCGTCGAGGCCGCCCCCCTCCAGGAAATGCTCGAGCCAGTGGATGTCGTAGGCGCCGTTCTGGACGTCGGGGTTGCGCACCAGGGTGCGGAACAGCGGCAGCGTGGTGTCGACGCCATCGATGACGAACTCGTCGAGCGCCCGGCGCAGGCGCATCAGGCACTCGTTGCGGGTGCGGCCGTGGACGATGAGCTTGCCGATCAGCGAATCGTAGTGCGGCGGCACGCGGTAGCCCTGGAAGGCGGCCGAGTCGACGCGCACGCCGAGGCCGCCGGGCGGGTGGTAGTAGGTGATGAGGCCGGGCGAGGGCCGGAAGGTCGCCGGGTGCTCGGCGTTGATGCGGCACTCGATGGCGTGCCCCTCGACCTTGATGTCGCCCTGCGCCACCGACAGGGCGCCGCCGGCCGCGACCCGGATCTGCTCGATCACGAGGTCGATGCCGGTGATCATCTCGGTGACGGGATGCTCCACCTGGATCCGCGTGTTCATCTCGATGAAGTAGAACCGCCCGTCCTCGTACAGGAACTCGACGGTGCCGGCGCCCAGATAGCCGAGCTTGCGCATCGCGTCGGCGCAGATCTCGCCGATCTCGGCCCGCATCGCCTCGTTGAGCGCGGGCGAGCCGCCCTCCTCCCAGACCTTCTGGTGCCGGCGCTGGAGCGAGCAGTCGCGCTCGGCCAGGTGCACCGCGCCGCCGCGGCCGTCGCCCAGCACCTGCACCTCGATGTGGCGCGGGTTGGTGAGGTACTTCTCCAGGTAGACCGCGTCGTCGCCGAACGCCGCCTTGGCCTCGGAGCGGGCCATGCCGAGCGCTTGGCTCAGCTCGGCTTCCGAGCGCGCCACCTTCATGCCGCGCCCGCCGCCGCCGGCCGCCGCCTTGACCAGCACCGGGTAGCCGATCTCAGCGGCGACGCGCTTGGCCTCCTCCGGGTCCTCGATGCCGCCGTCGGAGCCGGGCACGCACGGGATGCCGAGCTTGAGCGCGGTGCGCTTGGCCTCGATCTTGTCACCCATGATCCGGATGTGCTCGGCCTTGGGGCCGATGAAGCCGATCTCGTGGTGGGCCAGCACCTCGGCGAAGCGCGCGTTCTCCGAGAGGAAGCCGTAGCCGGGATGGACCGCGTCGGCGCCGGTGATCTCGCAGGCCGCGATGATCGAGGGGATGTTGAGGTAGCTGTCGCGGGCGGCCGGCGGGCCGATGCAGACGCTCTCGTCGGCGAGCCGCACGTGCATCGCGTCGGCGTCGGCCGTCGAGTGCACCGCCACGGTCTTGATGCCGAGCTCCTTCGACGCCCGGAGGATGCGAAGCGCGATCTCGCCGCGGTTGGCGATCAGGATCTTGTCGAACATGGCAGGGGCGCTTTCGAGCGGAGGGTGCGCGGTTCGGGTGGGGACAGGCGCGCCCGACTACTCGATGACGATCAGGGCTTCGCCGTACTCGACCGGCTGCCCGTCCTCGACGAAGATCGCGGCCACCGTGCCGGCGCGGGGCGCGACGATCTCGTTGAAGGTCTTCATCGCCTCGATCAGCAGCAGCTTGTCGCCGACCTCGACTCGGGAGCCGACCTCGACGAAGGCCTTCGCCTCGGGCGAGGGGCGCAGGTAGGCGGTGCCGACCATCGGCGACGGCACGGCGCCGGGATGGGTCTTGCCGCGCTCGGGGGCGGCGCCGGGGCCGGGGCTCGGCACGGGCGCAAGCGCCGCCGGGGCCGCCATCGCGGCGGGCGCGGCCACCTGGACGCTCACGGGCTCGATCCGGCGGACGACGCGGATGCGCAGATCCCCCTTCTCGACCTCGATCTCGGACAGGCCGGTCTCGGTGACGAGGTTGGCGAGCTCGCGCACGAGATCGGCATCGATGGGGTCGTGCTTGGACATCGGGCCTGTCTTCTGGGGGCTTGACCTGGGATTGGGGTGACCGCCGCGGCGGCGCCGATCCGCCGGCGCGGCCGCGCGACCGGGGCCCGGATCCCGCGAAGGCGCCGGTCTTAGACGACCGGGCGCGTTCGCGACACCCTTTCTCGCCTCAGCAGGAGGCGTGGCCGCACTGGCGGACGTCGGCGATGGTCTTGCGGATCGGGTCGACGCCGACGGCGCCGGGGATGATCTCGTCGCCGATGATGAAGGCGGGCGTGCCGGACAGGCCGAGCTTGTCGCCGAGGCCGCGGTTCTCGGTGAGCGCCGCCTTCACCTCGGGGCCTTGGGCGTCCTTCTGCAGCCGGGCCACGTCGAGCCCCATCGCCTTGGCGACGTCGAGGGCCTTGGCGCCGTTCGCCCGGCCCTTGGATTCGAGCAGCTTCTGGTGGAACTCGAACAGCTTGTCGCCCTTGAGCTGCTGCTTGGCGGCGAGCGCGATCTGGCTGGCCTCGAGCGATTCCGGGCCGAGCACCGGGAAATCCTTGATCACCACGCGCAGCTTCGGATCGGCCTTGATCAGCGCCTGCACGTCGCCGAGCGCCTTGCGGCAATAGCCGCAATTGTAGTCGAAGAACTCGATCATCGTGACGTCGCCCGCCGGGTTGCCGGCGACGACGTCGTGCGGGCTGTCGAGCAACGCCTTCTGCGATTCCTTGAGCGCGGCGGCCTGGGCCAGGCGCTGGGTCTCGGCCTGGCGCTTCTCGCCCTCGGCGATCGCCTCCTGCAGCACGTCGGGGTTCTTGATCAGGTAGTCCTTGACGATCGCCTCGATCCCGGCGCGCTGCGCATCGGTGAAGGGCGCGGCCGGCGCGGTCTGCGCCCGGGCCGGGAGGCCGAAGGGCATGGCCAAGGGAACGGCCAAGGGGACGGCGAGCAGCAGCGCGCGGCGGGAGGCCGAGAGGAAACGGAAGAGAGGCATACGTCCTCGCTGGGCGGGCGCGGCGGGCGGGCCGGACCGGGGTCTGGCCGGTCCGCTATCGGCCGGGTTAGGCGTTTTCACGGCGGCGGGTCAAATCCCGTCGTGCCCGATCGAAGTTTCTCCCGCGAGGCGTCACGCCGATGATCAATCCCATCCGGGCCTTCCGGCTCCGCCCGCGCCTGCTCGCGGCGTTCGGCATCATGGCCGCGGGCGCGCTGCTGATGCCGGGCGACGACCTCGTCACCCGCCTGCTCGCCGGCTGGTGCGCCGGGATCGTGGCCTACGCGATGCTGATCGTCCACCAATCCACCGGGCAGTCGCGCGACGCCCTGCGCCTGCAGGCGTCGCGCCTCGACGACAGCGCGGCCCTGGTGACGGTGTTCACGCTGCTCGCGGCCGCGGCGAGCTTCGCCGCCGTCGGCGTGCTGGTGCTCGGCGGCAAGGCGAGCGGCGCCGGCAAGGTCTTCGACCTGACGCTCGCCGGGGCGACCGTGCTGTGCACCTGGGCCTTCGTGCAGCTCGTCTTCACGATCCACTACGCCCACGTCTACTACGGCGACGACGCGCCCGGCGAGAGCCGCGGCGGCCTCGACTTCCACGGCGACGACGCCCCCGACTTCTGGGACTTCCTGTACTTCACCGTCACCATCGGCGCGGCGGCGGCCACCTCGGACACCAACATCACCAGCAAGCGCATGCGCCGGATCGCCACCGTGCAGACGGTCTACGCCTACCTGTTCAACACCGGCGTGCTGGCGCTCGCCGTCAACATGGCGGCGGGGTTCGTCGGGCATTGAGGGGGGTTGCGCAGCATCGCCGACCCGTCCGAGGGCTGACCCGCGGCCGCCGCCCGGGTACAAGCATCCGATGATCCCCATCTCCCGCCGTGCCGCCGCCGTCGCGCCCTTCCTCGCCATGGACGTGATGGCCGCCGCCGCCGGGAAGGCGCGCGCCGGCGAGGACGTGGTGCGGATGGAGGTCGGGCAGCCCTCGGCGCCGGCGCCGCGGGCGGTGATCGCCGCCGCGCAGCGCGCGCTCGAGGGCGGCCGGGTGCCCTACACCGAGGCCCTGGGGATGCCGGAGCTGCGCGCGCGCATCGCGCGGGACTACCGCGAGCGTTACGGCGTCGCGGTGGCGCCGGAGCGGGTCGTGGTCACCACCGGCTCGTCGGCCGGCTTCATCCTGGCGTTCCTGAGCCTGTTCGACGCCGGCGCCCGCGTCGGCGTGCCCCAGCCGGGCTACCCGGCCTATCACAACATCCTCGCGGCCCTCGACCTGGTGCCGGTGCCGATGCGGCTCCGCGCGGCCGACCGCTACGCCCCCACCGCCGCGCTGCTGCGGGAGACCCATGCCGCGCACGCCCTCTCGGGCGTTCTGGTGATGAGCCCGGCCAACCCCTCGGGCACGGTGATCGGCGAGGCGGCGCTGGCGGAGCTGTGCGCGGCGGCGCGGGCGCTCGGCCTGCCCTTCGTCTCCGACGAGATCTACCACGGGCTCGGCTACGGCGTGCCGACGACGACCGCCCTGCGGTTCGACCCGGACGCGATCGTGATCAACTCGTTCTCGAAGTACCACTGCATGACCGGCTGGCGCGTCGGCTGGATGGTGGTGCCCGACGCCCTCGTGCGCCCGATCGAGCGGCTGGCCCAGCACCTCTACATCTCGGCGCCCACCCTCTCGCAGGTCGGCGCGCTCGCCGCCTTCGACGCCACCGAGGAGCTCGACGCGGTGCGCGACGGCTACGCCCGCAACCGCGCGATCCTGCTCGACGCGTTCCCGGGCCTCGGCCTCGGGCGGACGCATCCGGTCGACGGCGCGTTCTACCTCTACGCGGACGTGGCCCGCCTCACCAACGACGCCTCCGCCTTCTGCCGGCGGATGCTCCACGAGGCCGGGGTGGCGGCCACCCCCGGCCTCGACTTCGACCGGGAGGCCGGCCACCACCACGTCCGGTTCTCCTTCGCCGGCTCGGAGGCCGAGTGCCGGGAAGCGGTGCGGCGCCTGCGAATCTGGCTGGCGTGAGCGCGGCGCGGACGCCCCGGTCAGGCCGCCAGGACGGCGGCGTCCGCGACCGAGGCGGCGGCCAGCGCCGTCGCGGTCGCCGCCTCGAAGGCCTGGAAGGCGGCGGTCGCAGCGGTCCAGTCCTGCGCCTTCACCCCGGCGCAGAGGGCAGCCGCGCGGGCGGCGGCATCGGCGACGCCGGCGCGGACGCCGGCGGGCAGGATCGGATCGACGGTGATCGTCATCATGCCGGTATGCGGCACCGCGCCGATCAGCACCGAGGCGAGGCGGCGCTTCCAGGCGGCGCAGTCGGCCGGCAGGCGGGCGAGGGCGAGGGTGAGCGGGTCGCCGTCCATGCGGTCGAGCAGGGTGCGGCTCATCGCTTCGAGCGCCTCGAGCTGGCCGATCGCGTCCTGGATCTCGCCGCGGGACTTCTCGGTGCCGGCGGCGATCCGGCCGACATTGGTCGCGATCTCGCCGGTGGCGAGGATCTGCTGCTCCATCACCTCGGCCATCGCCCGCATCTCCGAGGCGGCCTCGGCGACCGCCGCGCTCTCCGCCTCGACGCGGGCGTTGGCGCGGTCCATCACCTCGGAACCCGCCGCGACCGCGGCGCGGCTGTGGCCGACCGCGGCGTGCATCGCCGACAGCTCGGTCTGGAGCGCGGAGAGCCGCGCGCGGATCTCGTCGGTGGCGCGGGCGGTCTGGCCCGACAGCGCCTTCACCTCGCCGGCGACGACGGCGAAGCCCCGCCCCGCCTCGCCGGCGCGCGCCGCCTCGATGGTGGCGTTGAGCGCCAGCAGGTTGGTCTGGGCCGAGATCGAGGCGATCGCGGTCGCCATCTCCTCGATCCGCCGCGCGGCCGCCGCGAAGCCTTCGAGGCGCCCGCCGATCTCGGACGTGCCGACCTGGATCTCCTGCATCCGCTCGCCGGCCTGGCGCATGTCGGCCGCGCAGACCACGATGCCCTCGCGCGCACGCTCGGCCGTCTCGGCCGAGGTCTGCGAGCGGGCGGCGATCTCGCTGGTCGAGGCGGCCAGTTCCTCGCTCGCCGCCGCGATCAGCTGGGCCTGGTCGGCGACCTGGGCGGAATCGTGGGTGAGCCAGCCGATCGAGGTCCCGGCCGAGGAGGCCGCGGCCGACAGGCGCCCGGGCAGCCGCAACGTCTCGGGGTCGGCCGGCGGCGCGACCGGCGCGGGGGCCTCGTCGGCGACGCGGTCGAGGACGGCGGGGGCAACGCTGGCGGGAGCGACTACCGAAAGGGCCGGCCTTTCAGTCCTGGCTTTGCGGAAGTAGCTCAACATCGATTGTGTCCCCTGCCGTAAAGCTTCAACCTAAGATGGAATAGGTCAATAAGGGGTTTAGACCGGGCGCGTTTGCTCGGTGAGCGGCCGACATTCGGCTGTTCCCGGGACCTCGACCCGTTGCCGTGGGCCGCGGGGACCGCCCGGCGCGACCGGCGGCGGCGGACGCAGGAACGGCGCTCCACCCGGCCGCCAGCGGCCGATACATGTCCATGCCCCTAAAAATTCGGCTCACGACACGGGGTGTCGTGAGCCGGATCCGGTTCAGCCTGTCTCGCGCAGGCTCATTCGCCGGTGAGCGCCGCCTTGGTGCGCGACCACCAGCCGGCCCGCTTCGGCCGGTCGGGATCGGACGGCTCGCTGAGCACCACCGCCACCGGCTCCGGAGCCCGTGCGGGGGCTGCGGGCGCGGGCTCCTCGGCGGCGGCCGGCTCGGGGGAAGGCTGCGCCGGGGCTTCGGCGGGCGCCGCCTCCACCGGGCTCGAGACCGGCAGCTCGACCGCGGTCTCGACGGGCGGCACGGCCGCGGCGATCGCCTCGGCGACGGCCTCGGCGCTCACCGGCTGCTCCGGCTGCAGCTCGGCGATCGGATCGCCGGCCTCGTCGGGCGACGCGTCGGCTTCGAACGCGGCGCCTTCGGACAGGGGGGACTCGAACAGCGTGGCCTCGCCGCCGTCCCGGCCGCGGCCCTCGGCGCGGCCGCGGCCGCCCCGACGTCCCCGGCGCCAGCGGCGGCCGCCGGCATCCTCCTCGCCGTCCGCCGGCGCCGCGGACTCGCGGGCCTGCCCCTCGGCCGGCCCGGCGTCGCCGCCCCTCC
>NZ_JAKSXU010000181.1:0-331 GCF_022829325.1 Methylobacterium sp. J-092
GCGGCCACAACGAGATCGGTCGCCTCGGGCGTACGCTGAACGGGATGGTCTCGGGGCTTTCGGATCCGGCCGGGACGAACCGTGCGGCGACGTCGTAGCTGAGCGCGGCGGGGGCCGATAGCCGCGCCTGGGCGCAGGGGCGGGCGGCCTCGGTGGAGGATCAGTGCGCGGCGGTGCAGGAGACGGCGGCGACGGTGGACGAGATCACCAATTCGGGCGCGCAGATGACGAAGCGGGCCGGCGAGGTGATCGCCACCGCCTAGGCCACGTCCCAGACCGCGCGCCATGGCCTTCGCGGCGGGGCCCACACGGCGCGGGCGATGGGCGCGTT